>QHPA01000097.1 GCA_003218935.1 Verrucomicrobiota bacterium | reverse complement strand
GCTGATTTATGTCCTATTCAATGTCGGATTTATTGCAGTTGGTCGTGGCCGAAGGCTCCTCGGACCTGCATTTGCGTGTCGGGGTCCCGCCGGTGATCCGGCTTCACGGCGTGTTGCATAAAGTGGAAGGACCGCCGCTCAAGCAGGAGGACACCGAAGAGTTGATGCGGAGCATCACCTCCGAAGACCACATTCAACAGGTGCGTGAGCGGGGCGGGGCGGACTTTGGTTTCGCCTTCGGTGAATTGGCCCGGTTCCGTGTCAGCGTCTTCAAGGAAAAGGGCCAGTTCGGCGTCGTGGCCCGCCAGATTCCCAGCAAACTCCTGACGCTTGAACAAATCGGCATTCCTCCGTCCGTCCGCGAACTTCTTTACAAGCCGCGCGGTCTGGTTTTGGTGACCGGCCCGACTGGTTCGGGGAAAACGACCTCGCTGGCTTCGATGATCAATATCATCAATGAGGAGCGTGACGACGCTCATATCATCACCATTGAGGACCCGATCGAATACTATCACAAACACAAGAAGTCACTCGTGACGCAGCGGGAGATCAATGTGGACGTGCCAAACTTTGCGGAGGCCTTGCGCCGCGCGCTGCGCCAGGACCCGGACGTCGTTCTGGTTGGCGAAATGCGCGACCTGGAAACGATCGACGCGGCGATCACGGCGGCGGAAACCGGGCACCTGGTATTCGGCACGCTGCACACGACTGGCGCCGCCAAGACCATTGACCGTATTGTGAACGCATTTCCGGTGAACCAGCAGGAGCAGATTCGCATTCAGCTTTCCACGGTGTTGCAGGCGGTGATTTCCCAGTTGTTGCTTCCACGCTGTGACAAACCGGGACGTACCGCGATATTTGAAATCATGATCAACACGCCGTCCATTGCCGCCCTGATTCGCGACAACAAAACATTCCGCATCAACTCGGACATCCAGACCGGCGCCAAGTACGGCATGGTGACGCTCGACAGTTTCCTGATCGACAAATATCAGCAGGGGATGATTTCGCAGGAAGAAGTGATCACGAAATCGCAGGACCCATCAACCATTCTGGCGAAGTTGCAGGAAATTCAACAGAGCCAAATGGGGTCGGGGGGAGACAAACCAAGCGATCAATCCTAGTCCCTTATGTCGGACATTTCCTCAATTCCATTACTGGCGCTGATTCAGGAGCGCGGACTGGTTGACGACCTGCAATTGGAAGAAGTGGCGCAGGAGCACACCCGCAGTGGCAAGCCGGTGATCCAAACTTTGCAGGATTTCGGACTGCTGGACATGGAAACGGTTCTTCAGATTATGGCTGATCACCTGGGGACGGAAGTGGTCGAACTGCACAATCTGGAATTGACAGCGGAGGTTTTGCAGACCGTGCCGGCTTCAGCCGCGCGCATGCACCAGTGCCTGCCGGTGGCGGTGTTTGGTTCCAGCGTGCGAATCGCCATGGCTGACCCGCTCGATCCGGCGGTCATTGATGAGTTGAATTATTTGACCGGCAAGGAGGTTCAGGTGGTGGTGGCTGATCCAGCCCAGATTGAAAAGGCCGTTAACAAGTTTTACGGGGAAGAAAGCGAAAGCGTCAGTGACATCCTCAAGCAATTGGGTGCCGACGCGGAAATCGCCAAGGAAGTGGCGGACGCGACGGCGGGCGACGGAGTGACGGACTTGGCGGACCTGGCGAATGAGGCGCCGATCATCAAGTTTGTAAACCTGGTGCTTTATCAGGCGGTACAGGACCGCGCGAGTGACATTCACTTTGAACCATTCGAGGACGAATTCAAAATCCGCTATCGCGTGGACGGCGCTTTGTATGAAATGACGCCGCCGCCCAAGCATCTGGCCTTGCCCGTGACTTCGCGCATCAAGGTCATGGCCAACCTGGATATTGCCGAGCGACGGTTGCCGCAGGACGGGCGCATCGGCCTTACACTGGCAGGAAGACAAATCGACCTCCGCGTGTCGACGCTGCCCACGCAGTTTGGCGAATCGGTGGTGCTTCGCGTGCTTGACCGGTCGGCGGTGAACATGGAGTTGGAATCGCTCGGTTTCCCAAAATTTATTTACGACCACACCGTCCAAACGATTCAGCAACCCAATGGAATCTTCATCAACACCGGGCCGACCGGCTGCGGCAAAACCACCACGCTTTATTCCTGTCTCCGCCGAATCAACACGCTTGATTCGAAGCTGCTCACGGTCGAAGACCCGGTCGAGTACGACATCGACGGAATCATGCAGGTGCCGGTGAACGAGCCCGTGGGCATGACCTTCCCGCGGGCGCTGCGCGCGTTTTTGCGTCAGGATCCGGACGTCATCATGCTGGGAGAAATTCGTGACCTGGAGACTTCGCAAATCGCCATCCAGGCGTCGCTCACCGGCCACCTGGTGCTTACCACGCTGCACACGAACGATGCGCCAGGTGCCGTTACGCGCCTCATTGACATGGGCGTCGAGCCGTTTCTGATTTCGTCCACGCTGCTGTCGGTGCTGGCCCAACGGCTGGTGCGCACCGTCTGCAAGAAGTGCCGGACGCCTTTCGAGCCGACGGAAAATCAGTTGTCGCTGCTCAACCTTTCGCCGCACGACATCGGCGACAAGGTATTTTACTACGGACGCGGCTGCGCGAATTGCAACGACACCGGATACAAGGGACGCAAAGGCATTTTTGAGTTGCTGGTTATCAGCGAACCGATTCGCGCTTTGATCAACGAGCGCGCACCGACCGTCGTCATCCGGCAAAAGGCCGTGGAACTGGGAATGGTCACGTTGCGGGAAGATGGTATGCGCGGTATCTTTGACGGCGACACCACGATTGAAGAAGTGCTGAAATACACCTAACGCAAAGATCAATTATGCCAAAATTCAACTACGTCGCCATGGATTCGCGGGGCAAGGAGACCAAAGGCACTCTGGAGGTGGCGAACCAAAACGAAGCGATCAGCCGGCTCAAAGAAATGGGCTACTTCCCCACGAAGGTGATCGAAGCGGAAAAATCCAAAGAAAAGCCCGATAAGAAGACCAAAGGCGCGGCGGCGGACGCGAAAGGGAAAAAAAAGGGCGGGTTCAATATCAATATCAGGATCCCCGGCCTTGGCGGAAAGGTTAAACCGAAGGTATTGACGACGTTTACCCGGCAGTTGGCGACGCTGGTGGACGCCGGTTTACCCCTGTTGCGCGGACTGCGGGTGCTGGAACGGCAGGAAAAAAATCCCAACCTCAAAAAGATTATCGATGATCTTTCGTTGGCAATCGAAGGCGGCAGCACCTTTTCCGAGGGTCTGGCGCAGCACCCGAAAGTGTTCAATCGGCTTTATGTGAACATGGTCAAAGCCGGTGAACTGGGCGGCGTGCTGGAAGTGGTCTTGAACCGTTTGTCAGAATTCATGGAGAAGGCCCAAAAGATTCGCGGCAAAGTCAAGGCGGCCATGTTTTACCCCTGCGCCGTGATGTTCGTTGCCGTGACAATCCTGACCATCCTGATGGTTTTCGTCATTCCAAAGTTCGAGCTGGTTTTCAAAGACATGCTCGAAGGCCAGAGCCTCCCGGCTTTCACGGACTTCGTTTTGAGCGTCAGTCGCGCCATTGCCGGGCATTTCGTGGTCGCGTTGATCTCAATCGTTTCTTTCTTCATTGTTTTGAAGTTGTTCACGCGAACGAGATTTGGCCGGCGTTTGTTTGATCGGCTAAAGCTGAATTTCCCGATCCTGGGGCCGGTGGTCAGCAAGGTCGCCATCTCCCGCTTTACCCGAACACTCGGCACGCTGGTCAGCAGCGGTGTGCCGATTCTACAAGCGCTGACGATCGTTAAGGAAACCTCCGGCAACGTCATTGTCGGGGAAGCCGTGTCAGCGGTCCACGAAAGTGTAAAAGAGGGCGAAACGATCACTGCTCCGCTGGAAGCGTCGAATGTCTTCCCGCCGATGGTCGTCAGCATGGTGGACGTGGGCGAACAGACCGGCGCGCTGCCCGAGATGTTGATGAAAATCGCCGACAATTATGACGACGAAGTTGACAACGCAGTCTCGGCGATGACTTCTCTCCTGGAGCCAGTTATGATTGTGTTCCTGGCGGTCGTCGTCGGCAGCATCGTGATTGCCTTGTTCCTGCCCCTGATCAGTCTCATTGACCAGCTCGGTGATCCTTCCGCCGGCAAGAAAGGCGAGGAGTAATCGGGCGTTGGCAGGGTTGCGAAGTGGCCACCGAACGTTGCGGTGGCCATTTTGTTTCATTGAACGTTAATATTCCATTGACAACCAGGAACGCCTGATGTAATTACATTGTCATTACATTGCATGGGCGTTTGATTTACAATTAGCCATACAATGGAGTTCGATTGGAACAATACGCCCTTTGAATGGGATAGTTCTTTGACGCCACGGGATGTTGAAGAGTCTTTTGAAGACCCTTTCGCAATCAAGCTGTTACCGGACTCGTCCCGCTTTTCCGTGCAGGCGCGCTTCTTTAACCTGGGGCGGTCAGCGGGCGGGACCGGGGTGTTCAGCGTGTATCGGACGAATGGGAAACAGGTTCGGGTTATTTATGCCAGGCCGTTTGACCCGGAAGAACAATTCTTCTATCAACGCAAACTGAATCAAACGTTGGCGGGATAGAGCGGGCACGAAATTGGCTGTCAAAAGACGCAACCGCCTGCTTTGAAACGAAGGCTCGCAACACATCCGGGTGGGACGAAGGACCGTCAGGCAGCGCAGAGCCATAACCGAACGTGCATGCCATCACGAACTGGGAAGAAGTTCCGCTTTTCGACCGCGAAGAGGCCGAAGCGGCGTTTTGGGCCGAAAACCGTCCGGACCTGCGGTTGATGGAATCCTCTCGTGTGACCTCGGCGGAGTCGGCGGAATCGGTGACGATCACATTGCGAATCGACCCGCGGATGCTGGCGCGGATCAAACGGCTGGCGAGGTCGCGTTTCCTGAACTACCAAAGCATGATTAAACAGTGGCTGAGCGAAAGAATGGAACAGGAATTGCGTGAAAGGTGAACCGGAACGGCCGCGAATCATGATGAACAGCGAGCGAACCAGCTTTAACAATCGGCCAGGAAGATGGGAGGGGCGATCCGCAACCAATCTTCCGGCTTCGCCTGCGCACCGCTCCGGTTTCACGCTGATCGAGCTGCTGGTGGTGATCGGCATCATCGCTTTGTTGGCCAGTTTGGTGGTCGGCCTGACGGCCCATGCGGCGCGCAAAATGAGGGAGAGTCGCATTCGGGGCGAATTGGAACAGATCGCCACGGCCATTGATGCGTACCACGCTCAGTTCAATCAGTATCCGCCTGACAATGTGGTGAGCCGAGACCCGCTCGTAGTCAATCCAGTCACCAACTCGCTTTACTACGAACTGACCGGAGTGATTGTGGATGACAAGGGCAACCGGTTCCGTTCACCCAATCGCCAACAATGGATTGGCGCCGGTACGGTCAGCAGCCTCTTTAACGCGGATGGTTTTGTTCACGCGGACGCCAATCCAAAGGAAATCAAGTCGTTCCTCCCGTCTTTGACATCGGCCCAGCACAAGTTGATCCTCAAGTCGCCGGTTGACGTGGAAGTTCTGGCGGTGGCGGTGGATTGGCCGCTCAATAATCCGCTTTTCCCGCCGCCTTTCAATTTCAGTTCTCCCGATCCCAACGTCAAACGAATCAATCCCGTGCGGTATGTGGCCTCTCCGCACGCGACCAACAACCCTGCCACTTTCGATCTCTGGGCGGAGTACGTGGAGGGAAAAAAGGTCAAAATCATCTGCAATTGGAGCAAGGATATTCTTGAGAAGTGACCATGCTGTGGCGCCAGAACAATTTCGGATTTGCCCGCCGTTTGCCGGTGCGATGGAGCGCGCCGTCGTGGCGCCCGGAAATCATCGCGGTGCCCGCTCTGCTTCGCGAGGTCGATCGGATCCGCCGGCGTCACCACGCGCAGCCGCGCGTTTGCATTTTTCGCCACTCATCGGAAACGCTGACGAACCGAACGGCGCGAGGGGCGCGCAGTTTGAAACCGACTTTGCTTAATCTCCCGCGGCTGCGGGTCAATAACCCATCAACGATCTAATCTATGAAAAAACCGCTCTTCCAACACCGGTATGCCAGGCGAGGCTTCACACTCATTGAACTGCTGGTGGTCATTTCCATCATCGCCATTTTGGCCGGACTGCTCCTGCCTGTGATTGTCAAGGCCAAGCAGAAAGCAAGAGTGGCGCAAGCCAAAGTCGAAATCCACAACATCGTTGGCGCCATCAGCAAATACGAAGCGGACTACAGCCGGTATCCGGCGTCAGCCCGAGCGCGTGCGGCCGCCAAAGACGTCGATTTCACATTCGGAACGAGAAATCTTGCTCAATCCGGCAGCACACCCCCGCTGAAAGATAAGAACGGGAAGCCACTGCCGATCATAGAAAACACGCCGGACCAGTCTGATCACGAAAACAGCAACGCGGAAGTAATGTCCGCCTTGTTGGACCTGGAAAAGTTCAGAGATGGGGATCCCACTTTGAACAAACAACACGCGCTGAATCCAAACAAGGCGCCTTATCTCAACGTGAAAGAGGTCAGCGACTTTAAGTCAGCGGGTGTGGGATTGGATGGAGTTTATCGTGATCCGTGGGGGAACCCATACATTATCACCGTGGACCTGAACGGCGACAACAAGTGCCGTGATGCTTTCTACAAGTTGGGTTCTGTCTCGCAAATTCCGAATGGAGGAGACAAAGGGTTGAATGGTCTTTATCGCTCTGTTTCTTCCGACCAGAACAGTTTCGAAGCGAACAAACCGATCATGGTCTGGTCCTTTGGTCCGGATGGTCTGATTAGCGACAAGCAAAAAGCTAACGTCGGGATGAACAAGGATAACATCCTGAGTTGGTAATCGCCGCAAATGAACGTCCCCCTGCAAAGTTCGAGGCACCGTGAGATCGCCACCGGCCGTCCGAGGCGGGTGGCCGCCTTCACAATCATCGAACTGCTGGTGGTCATAGGGATCATCGCGCTACTGACAACAATCGGTCTGCCGGCGCTGAAAGGATTCGGGAAAGGCACGGGTATGGCCGGCGCCCAACACCAGATGCTCCAGGACCTGGGGCTGGCCCGGTTGTCAGCCATCAACGGGCGCACGACGGTCTATGTGGTTTTTGTTCCGACAAACATTTTTGACTGCATCGTGCGCGTCACCGACCCCAGGACGCTGCAGCAATTGACCAATCTCATCAGCGGTCAGTACGCCGCCTATGCGTTGTTGGCAACGCGGACGGTCGGGGACCAGCCGGGGCGGTGGCACCCTCGGTACCTTTCCGAATGGAAGCGCCTGCCGCAGGGCATTCTCATTCCGCCGTACAAGTTTGATCCGGCCCTCGCGTCCGCTCCGGACCCGTATCTGCGCTCCTTTTCCATGGCCACCAATCCGCCGCTGCCGTTTCCAACCGGAAAAACTCTGTTGTCTCCGGTGTTTCCGGTCCCGTACATCGTGTTCAATTCGCAAGGCCAGCTTGCTTCGGGTCGGGACGAGCTGATTCCGCTGGCCGAAGGCAGCATTTTTTTCACGAAAGATCAGAACGGCCAGTATGTGTCCTCGAAGAGCGACGTGCCGGTGATCAATCCGCCGTTGAATTACACGAACCACTTCATTCGCATCAACTGGCTGACCGGCCGCGCCAGCGTGGATGAAGCGACCCGTCCGAAGTTCAATTGAAATTTCCATGACGTTCGCACCGGAAAAATCAAACCCTGCCGGAGAGGAGCCAATGACGCCGAGTTCGCGAGCCAAAGGAAGGAACGCCGCGTTCACAATGGTTGAAATCGCGCTCTGTCTGGGCGTCATTG
>QHPA01000096.1 GCA_003218935.1 Verrucomicrobiota bacterium | reverse complement strand
AGCCGTATCCTTCTCAGAACGATCTCACCGTTGAACCCAAACCAATGCAACAGACAAGCCCAATCTTCAAATACTCAAAGAATTCCACTTTTGATCTAACAATTCTTCCGGTTTTGATCTAACCCCGACAGAAAAATCTGTTGGACACCGAGAGAGCGGCGCGGTCGAGCTGGTTGCGGAAGCCAGGAGTGAGCGGGACGTTCGGTTCTTCCAGCAGGTCGAGCACTATGTTGTAAAGCCGAGCGGCCTCCTGCCAGACGGGCAGGTCTTCGAACTTTTCGTATTTCGGCATGATGGATTTCCTTTCTCGATTGCTGGTTGTGGGCCAAGTATCCATCGCCGACAGGCGATAGCCAATAGCCGAGATGCGGCCTCGCGCGGGAAGCGTTTGAAACGGTTATCGTTTATTGGCTATCGGTCATCGGCGATCATCTACGGCCGAAGGCCGGCGTCAGCGCGTAGTGAATCCATGATACGCTGCCGCTTCGCCGCGCAAGAGGGCAAGCTCACAGGTTAACGTTTTGACGCTTCAACGTTGTCCCGTTTGCTCCAGCGCGCGTTCAATCAATGCCTGTTCTCGCGATCCGTAATTCAATTTCATCGCCCGCTCGCGCGCTGCGGGCGTCATCTTCTTCCATGACTTTTGCAGCGCGTTGACCATTTTATCGCCGGCGGTTTTCGCGGCCAGTTCGGCGAACTGAAATTCGAGGAAAACCAGACAGAGCCCGTCTTCAAGCATGCGGCTGTCGGGGTCGTCAGGGAAATTCTTCTTCAAATTCAGTGCCTGCACTTTGGCGACCGTTTCTTCCGGATAACCGACCTCGCGCAAAATTTGTCCGGCCCAGTCCGCATGAAACTTTTTCAAATCGTTGCGCCATTTCAGGTAGCCGACGCGCGTCATTTCGCAGGAGTTCCTTGGAATCATCCAGCGACAGATGTGTTGGCAGCGCGCGGCCAGGCGAAGTTCTTCGGATGCGTCCGGGCACAGTTTCAGAACCCAGTTCGTCAGGCGCTCGGCATAAACCAGCTCGCGCGGACGAGCGACGCCCTCGATAATTTCAAGGTTCGGATCGCGCGAGTTTTCCTGATCGAAGCGGCGGATGGCGGCCTCAAAACGCGCCGCTCCGCTTTTCGTCTGGTTCACATCGTCCGGCATTGGTCACCAGGTTACCAGAGAACGAATTTCCCGGCGAGCCGCTGCTTTCAGGAACGGTGGACAGCCCTGGATCTCCATTCACTCCCGACCATCAACCGGCTGGGCAACCACGGATGAACACCGCCCGTTCAGCGTTCAGCGGTAGGGCGCGCCACTCCGTGCGCGCCGTCCTGCAACAAACCCATGTGTCCACATGAACGCGGCGCGCACGGAGCGACGCGCCCTACCCTTCGTGGTTACAGCCCTGAGTCGGCGCTCCTATTCGTCATTACTGAAGATCGCCTGGAGTGTGTTGAGGTCATGGCGCTGAGTGAATTTTTGAAAAGACTCGCCAGGCTGGCGATGACGCAAGTAGCCTTTCAAAATCCTTTCCAACGTCGGCTTGAGTTGCTCGAAGGAAATTCCCTGGAACACCTGCCGCCCGACGGCCTGATTCCCGCCGAAGCCGCCACCGACGAAGACGTGATAACCTTCGACTGTTTCGCCGGCTACTTTGACTTTCGCGCCGAGCAGACCGACGTCACCCACGTAATGTTGTGCGCAGGAGTTCGGGCAGCCGGTCAGGTGAATGTTGATCGGTTGGTCAAGCTCGATGCGCTTTTCGAGATAGTCGGCCAGTTCAAGCGCGTGGCCTTTGGTGTTCGACGACGCGAACTTGCAATAGGAATTGCCAGTGCAGGCGACCAGTCCGCTGCGCAGGTTCGACTGCTGCCAGTGCAATCCCATTTTCACGAGCGCCTTTTTGACGGTTTCGACAAACGCGTCGGGAAGGTGCGGCATGACGAGATTTTGCCAGACGGTGAGCCGGACTTCACCGGAGCCGTAGTTGTCAGCGAGGTCAGCCAATCGCAGCATTTGCTTGGGTGTGATTTGACCGACCGGAACAGCGACGCCGACGTAATTCAAGCCTTTTTGCTTTTGCGGATAAACGCCGACGTGAGAATGCCGGTAGCCGCCGAGGCAAGGAGGCGGACCTGATTGGACTTCGATTGAAGGACGAGTCCGCCTCGATACCTCGGCGGCTACCTCTACCGGCGCTCGCAGCAATCTGTAACCCAGTAGCCGCTCGGTCTCCGCGAGATATTGTTCGAGTGTCCACGTCTCGAGCAGATGCTTCAGGCGCGCCTTTTTGCGGTCGCTGCGATTGCCGTGGGCGAGATAGACGCGAATGATGGCCACGATGACCTTTAGTAATTCTTCGGGCTTCACCAGCACGCCCAGGTCGCACGCGAAAGTCTCGTGCCCGGTCGCCCCGCCCAGCGCAACGCGGAAGTAAACGCCGGATTGGACGCCTGCGGGTTCTGCGGGTGTCCTTGCCCGCGGTTCGGAGGATCCGGGCGCGGTCGATTTGGCGGCAGAAATGCCGCCGGAACTGGCAGCCAGGGATGGCTGCGCTACCGCCCTTAACCCGATGTCGTTGGTGTCCTCGACTACCCCGATCCGTCCGCCCCCGTCGAAGGCGACGTTGAATTTGCGCGGCAAATCGTAAAACGAACGGTCGTTGATGATGATCTGCGCAAGCTGATGGCAAAGCGGCAGCGTATCGATCAACTCGTGCGGGTCAATGCCCGCAGTGGGATTACAGGTGATATTGCGGATGTTGTCCGCGCCGGCGCCGCGCGTGTGCAGGCCGATGCCCTGGATGCGGCGCAACACCTCGGGAGCATCCTTCGGTTCGATGAGGCGAAGCTGAAAATTGGCGCGCGTGGTGATTTGGACGCAACCCGTCGTGAGTTCCTGCGAAATCCTCGCCAGTTCGCGCAACTGAAACGATTTCACGACGCCGCCCGGAATGCGCAGCCGGCACATGAACGCCTCCTTGTTCGGCGTCAGGTAAAACAGTCCATGCCATTTGAAGCGGAAAATATTTTCCTTATCCGGTGGCTTGTTCGCGGCGGCATGTTCAAGTAGCAGGGGATAGGCATCGATCGGGTGCAGTTCGCGTTTGATGCGTTCCTCAGCGATGAGAGAGGAAAAGTCAGGCTTCACGGTCGCGGCAGCAGGATTTGGCGCGACGTCGGTGAAGGTTAATCCACGATTTTTCAAGCCGGCGAAGAGTCCTTCCAGATAAGCCGTTTGTTCGGAAGTCAGCTTCTCTCCCGCGACTTCAGTAAATGGCAAAGCACTGCTCATGGAGGTTCTGCGAGGAAACTTAAGTCAATAGACATCGCGCTGGTAACGTTTCTCAGTTTTTAACTTCTGAACGTATTCGGCGGCTTGCTCGGCGCTTTTGCCGCCGGCCTTCCGGATGACTTCATGCAGCGCGGTATCCACATCTTTCGCCATGCGCCTGGCGTCGCCGCAGGCGTAAACGTGCGCTCCATCCTCCAACCATGTCCAAAGCCCCTCGGCGTTCTCCAGCATCCGGTGTTGGACGTAAATCTTTTCGCTCTGATCGCGGGAAAACGCGGTGTCGAGCCGTGTGAGCGTTCCTCCCGCGAGCATCGCCTCGAGTTCTTCGCGATACAGAAAGTCGTGAGCCTTGCATTGGTCCCCGAAGAAAAGCCAGTTGCGACCGTTCGCGCCGATGGCGCGGCGTTCTTCGAGGAACGCGCGGAAGGGCGCGATTCCCGTTCCAGGACCAATCATGATGACTGGACGATCGTCATCGGAGGGAAGGCGAAAGCTATGCGACGTTCGCACGAAGACAGGCAGGGGGTTTTGATTGATTTCCACGCGCTCGGCGAGAAACGTCGAGCAAACGCCCTGGCGCCGGCGGCCGTGGCGCTCGTAGCGCACGACGGCGACGGTCAGGTGGACTTCGCCCGGATGCGCTTTCAGGCTGGAGGCAATGGAGTAAAGTCGCGGCTGAAGTCTGCTTAGCAGCGCGACGAAATCCGCCGGCGTGAATTTGATCGATGGGAAGTGCAACAGGAAATCGATGACCTGACGGCCATCGAGAAATTTATCAAGGTCAGCTCTGCACGCCGGCGCGAGCAACGATTTCAATTCCGCGTCATCGGAACGCTCGGACAGGATCCTCAAGAGATCGGTTGAAGGTTGTGTGATCTGGTAGCTCGTCAGCAGGGCCTGACGCAGCGAGGTTTCCCGGCCTCGCGCGTTCGATACAGCTTCTTCGCCGTCGCAACCGAGTGCTTGCAGGAGGTCGTTGACCAGCGCCGGGCAATTGGCCGGCATTACGCCGAGCGCGTCGCCGACTTCGTAATTCAAGCCGGAACGTTCGAGTGAAATCTCGAGGTGTCGCGTGTCTTTGGCTGAACGGGCAGAGTTCAGCTTGTGGTTGACGATGAGACGGGCCGGGAAGGGATGGTTGCAGCCATAGTGTGGGTCAGGCACCTTGCCTGGCTCTGATCCGGTCGGGAGGAGTAACTGACTGAATCCCGTTCCGGCGATTTCGGCAGATTCTTTCTCAATCGGAGACAGGCGGGATGCCCGTCCTACTTTTTCCAAGGAGGACCACAACCCTTCCATCCACTGCTTGGCCGTCGTTTCGTAATCAACGTCGCAGTCCGCGCGCGGATGGATGCGCCTGGCGTCGAGCTGTTCCAGGCGCTCGTCGAATTTTTTGCCCGCGCCGCAAAAGTCGGAATAGTTTTTGTCGCCCAGCGCGAGCACGGAATAGCTCAGATGGTCGAGCCTGGGCGCCGCGTGGGAATTCAAATGCTGCCAGAAGGCGGCGGCGTTGTCGGGCGGATCGCCATCGCCCCAAGTGCTCGTGACGATCAGGAAGCGTTGTTCGCTCGCGAAGTTCACCGAGGCATACGCGTTCAATTCCATGACGCGGGGCGAGAAGCCGCGCTTTTCCGCTTCTTTAGCCAGGCGTCTGGCCAGTTGTTCCGCGTTGCCCGTCTGACTGCCATACATGACCAGCAGCGGTTCAGTTTTTTTCTCTTCCAGCGACGAACGAGCGCGCGTTGCGATTTCTCCGCCATTCGCGTCGGCGAACAGGCCGGCGAGATAACCGTTGAGCCACGCGCGTTGCTCGAGGGTGAACGGCGCGCTGCTTGGGATGCAGGGGAGGTTGTTCATTGAGCAAGCGACCCGTTCGCGGGCAGCACCCAGAGTTCCTGGCCGCGAACCTCGAGGGGATGGCGCGGCAACGGTCGGGGCGGCGGGCCGGCGAGCACCCGGCCATCCTCGGCGGCGAAAAACCCCTCGTGGCACGGACAGACCAGTTGATTCTTTTCCGCATTGAAATGCACCGGACACATCAAGTGGGTGCAGCTTTGGCTGTAGGCGGCGAATCGGTCGGTCCTCTGGCGAATCAAAATGCACGGGTCGCTTTCGGTCGGGTAACGGAAAAGTTTCGAGCCGCCGACGGGAATCTCGCCGATGCGCGCGACGAATTTGGCTTCGGTCGCGACTCGCGGCGTGAGAAGTTTGCCTTTGGTGAGCCAGGCCGCGCCGAAAACGGCGGCTGAACAGCAGGCAAACCTGGCGAACTGCCGTCGTGTGACGCGGAACTCTTCCGATTGGCGAATCGGGTAATCGCGTTTCCAGGCTGATGTTTGGAGCCGGTTCATAAGCTACGTCTGCTCGGTTTTCAGGAAGTGAAATTCCTCCCAGACCGCTGCCTCTGCCGCATCCGGTGCACCGGGGCGGGCGGATGACAATGGGCCCTGGGCCGGCGTTTCCGATGGCGGGAAACAGGCGATGTCCAGGGACAACACATCCTTCTCCGGCGCGGTCATGACGTTGACCTTGGTGCGCACCGTCTGGCGGCCGAACTGAAATTCGTTCACCGGTTTCTCGCGGCGGTACTTTTCAACGTAGTCCCTGGGGCCGAAGAAGAGTGCGCCGCTCGGACAAACGGTGGCGCACATCGGTTTTTTTCCCGCGCTCGTGCGGTCATAACACAGGTCGCATTTCATCATCAGGTCGAAGCGGGTCTGCATTTTCGGCACGCCGAACGGACAGGCGAGGACGCAGTTCGAGCAGGCAACGCAGCGCGGCTTCGCGGCGCTGAGCACCACACCGCGGTCGTCCTGCTTGATGGCATCCGCCGGGCAGACACGCGCGCAGGTCGGGTCTTCGCAGTGCATGCAGACGACCGGCGCAGACTGGACCCCCGCGGTGCGGTCCACGTAGTCGAGGTGGATCATCGGCACGCCGCGGTGCGTCTGGCATTCGCCGCACGCTTGCACGCACGCCTGGCAGCCGATGCAGCGGGAGGGATCGAGGAAGAATTCGTGATCGTTCGTCACGGCGTTGAATGGTTGAATCGTTGAACCGCTAAACCGGTGTAACGCTTCAACGGCAGAACGGTTTTAACGATTGCCGATTCCTGCGGCGCGTCGGCGACCTTTTCGACCTTGCAGGCGCAGACTTTGAATTCGGGGATTTTGGAAATCGGGTCGAGCGCGCGGTGGGTGAGCTGGTTCGCGGCTTTTTTGCCCGGCCAATGATACGGGATGAACACCGTGTCGGGCCGGATGGTTTTGACGATTTGCGCAGGCACGGTGATTTCGCCGCGCCGCGTTGTGACTCTCACCAGGTCGCGATCCTTGACGCCGAGTTTTTCTGCGAGCCGGGGATGGATTTCGCACAAGGGCTCCGGGTATTGGTCAACCAGACTGCCGATGCGCCGCGTCTGCGTTCCGGTCAGGTATTGGGACACCACGCGGCCGGTCGTGAAAAAAATTGGATACTCGTCGTCCACGTCCTCAGCCGGCGGGCGATAATCGCAAGCGTGGAATCTGGCCTTGCCGTTCGGATGATGAAACCTGCCGCCTTCGAACAGTCGCGGTGTGCCGGGATGATCAGGCGCGGGGCAAGGCCAGAAAAGGCCCATCCTCTTTTCAACCCGCGCATAGGTCATCCCGCTGTAATCAATCGGTCCGCCTTTGCTCGCTGCAGTCAGCTCGTTGAAAATTTCTTCCGCGCGCGAGTGATTGAAATCGTCGCCTTGGCCGAGGCGGCGGGCGAGGTCGCAGATGATCTGCCAATCGACGCGCGCATTGCCCGGGGGCGAAACCGAATTGCGAACGCGCACACAACGGCCTTCGCCCGTCGTCACCGTGCCTTCGTCTTCCTCCGGCAATGAGCCCGCGAGCACGACATCGGCGTAACGCGCGGTTTCGCTCAGGAAGAAATCGATGGCGCAGTAAAACTCCAATTTCTCCAGCGCCGCCCGCGTGCGGCGGGCGTCCGGAATCGAGACCAGCGGGTTGAAGCTGATCGAGATCAACCCTTTGATCTCGTCGCGTTCGATCGCGTCGAAAATCTCGCACGCGCTCAAACCCTGCTTCGGAAGTTCGTTTTCGGGGACGCCCCAGAAATCGGCAATGAACCGGCGATGTTCGGGGTTGTTGATGTCGCGCCCGCCGGGGAGTTGGTTGCAACGCTGGCCGTGCTCGCGACCGCCTTGACCGTTGCCCTGCCCGGTGATGGTGCCGTAGCCGCAGCCGGGCCTGCCGATGCGGCCCGTCGCCAGTACAAGATTGATGTAACTGAGAACATTCTCGACGCCCTTCGTGTGATGCTCGATGCCGCGAGCGTGGAGCAGCATTGAAGTCTCGGCCGGTCCCCAAATCTCCGCTGCCCTCACAATGCTAGGCGCGGGCACGCCGGTGATGGTTTCGGTGACCGCGGGCGTGTATCTCCTCACCAACTCGCGAACCTTGTCGAAGTCGAGCGTGTGCTCGCCGATGAATTTTTCGTCAACCCAACCGCGCTCGATCAGCACATGTAAAATGCCGTTCGCGAGGGCGCTGTCGCGGCCCGGGCGCACCGGCAGGAAGAGGTCCGCCGTGCGCGCGATGGGCGTGATGCGCGGGTCGATGACGATGATTTTCGCGCCGTTGTCGCGGGCGCGCCAGACGTGGTCGGTGAGAATCGGGAAGCACTCGGCGATGTTGCTGCCGGCGATGAGCAGCGCCCTGGCAAGCGGGATGTCACTCCACGGGTTGGCGGCG
>QHPA01000095.1 GCA_003218935.1 Verrucomicrobiota bacterium | reverse complement strand
TCTTCCTTTTTCTTTTCGCCGAGACAGCCGGCCAGCGAGCGGATGGTTGGATATTCGAACAACTTGATGACGGGCAGGTCGGCGCCGAGCCTTTCGCGCAACTTGTTTTGGACCTGCACCACCTGAAGCGAGTGGCCGCCGAGGTCGAAAAAGTTGTCGTTCACGCCGGGGTTCTTGATGAACAATACTTCCTCCCAGACGGCAGCGATGTCTTGCTCCAAGCCGGCGCCAGGGGCGACGAAAGTCGTGTCCGACTTCAGACGATGATTCTCCGGCGTGGGCAGCGCGCGGCGGTCCACTTTGCCGTTCGGCGTGAGCGGCAGTTGCTCCAGCATCACGAACGCCGACGGCACCATGTAATCCGGTAATTTCTCGCGCAGGAACCGGCGCAGTTCGTTGAGCGAAACGGCGGTTTGGCGGTAGGTCGTCAGATAGGCGACCAGTCGTTTGTCGCCCGGCGCATCTTCGCGCGCGACCACGACCGCTTCGCGCACCTTGGTGAATTGCAACAGCACGGCTTCGATTTCCCCCAGCTCGATGCGGAAGCCGCGAATCTTCACCTGATGGTCCATGCGTCCGAGCAGTTCGATGTTGCCGTCGGGTGACCGGCGGGCGAGGTCGCCGGTGCGATATGCACGCGCATTCGGCGCGTCACTGAACGGGTGGCGGATGAATTTTTCGGCGGTCAACTCCGGGCGATTGAGATAACCGCGCGCCAGACCGTCGCCGCCAATGAACAGTTCGCCGGGCACACCGACCGGAACCGGCTGGAGATAACGGTCGAGAATATAGAACTGCGTCCAAATAGTCGTCTCCGTCGGGCCGTAAAGGTTCCAAAGCTCCGCACAGCGTTCCAACAATCGGTTCGCCAGCTCGCGTGACAGCGCTTCGCCGCCGCAAAAAACCGTTAGTGATTTGTTCCCTGGCCAGCCCGAATCGATCAGCAACCGCCAGGTGGCAGGGGTCGCTTGCATGACTGTCGCGCAGGTATCGGCAATCTTCGCCGCGAGTTGAGCGCCATCGGCGGCTTCCTCGCGGGTGGCCAGAGCGACGCGAGCGCCGACGCTCAGCGGCAGGAAAAGTTCGAGCGCGGCGATGTCGAACGACAAGGTGGTCACGGCGAGCAGCGTGTCCTCGCTGGTTAAGCCCGGTTCCCTTCGCATGGAGCTGAGGAAATTGACAACGGCGCGATGCGAAAGCTGCACGCCCTTCGGTTTGCCCGTGGAGCCGGACGTGTAAATCACGTAAGCCAGGTCCTTCGGACTGACAGTCTCGCCAGGATTTTCCCGGTCTTCGCGCGCAATCAGTTTCCATTCGCTGTCGAGGCAGACGAAGCGCGCGCGGCCCTTGGGCAAAGCCTCGAGCAGTCGCCGTTGCGTCACCACGACAGGCGCCTGGGAATCCTCCAGCATGAAGGCCAGCCGTTCCTGGGGATAAGAGGGGTCGAGCGGGAGATAAGCACCGCCGGCTTTGAGGATGCCGAGCAAGCCGACGACCAGGTCCAGGGAGCGGTCCAGACAAACGCCGACGAGCGTGTCCGGTTGCACGCCGAGCTTTCGGAGATGATGTGCCAGCTGGTTCGCGCCCTGGTTGAGTTCCCGATACGTCAGATGTTGCTCGCCGAAGACGACCGCCATGGCGTCCGGCGTGCGCGCGGCTTGCGCTTCATAGAGTGCGGAGATGGTTTTCTCCTGCGGGTAATCGGTTTGTGTCCGGTTGCATTCAACGAGCAACCGGTGTCGCTCGGTTTCGGCCAACAGCGGCAGCTCTGAAAGGCGCTTGTCCGGGCCGGCCAGGATTCCTTCGAGTAATGCTTTGAAGTGCGTCAGCATCCTTTGGATCGTGGCGGCGCCGAACAAGTCGGTGTTGTATTCCATCCGCGCCGTCAGGCCGGTGGAGTTTTCGACCAGGTAAAGCGTCAGATCGAACTTTGCCGTCCCGCTGTCGAGCTCCAGTTGAGTGAGCTTCAATCCCGGCCAATTCACCGATTCGAGCGGCGCCCGCTCCAGCGCAAACATCACTTGAAACAGCGGCGAGTGGCTCAGGCTCCGTTCCTGCTGCAATGCTTCGACGATTCGATCAAACGGCACCTCCTCGTTGGCATAGGCATCAACGGCCATTTCGCGCACGCGTCTGAGGAACTCGCGGAACGTCGGATTGCCGGACAAGTCACCGCGCAGCAACAGGGTGTGGATGAAAAGCCCGATGAGCCCTTCGGTTTCCGTCAGATTGCGGCCGGCCACGGGCGAACCCACCAGAACGTCCTCCTGTGCGGTGTAGCGATGGAGCAGTGTTTGAAACGAGGCGAGCAGTGTCATGAACAGCGTGACGCCCTCGCGCTGGCTTAACGCTTGAAGTGCGTCGCGCAAATCTGCCGGCAGGGCGAGCGATTCGACTGCGCCGCCGTAGGTCTGCACCGCGGGGCGCGGACGGTCGGTCGGCAATTCCAGCGTCGGCAGTCTTCCGCTCAACTGCTTTTTCCAAAAGGCCAGTTCTTTGTCGAGGAACTTGAACCGCTCCTGTTGCCAGACGGCGAAATCGGCGTATTGAATGGGCGGCTCGGGCAGCTCCGCCGTTTTCCCGGCACGGAGACGCTCGTAAATCGTGGCCAGTTCCCGGAGAAAAACGCCGAGCGACCAGCCGTCGAAAATAATGTGGTGCACCGTCAGCACGAAAACGTGCCTGGTGGCGGAGAGCCGCAGCAGTTTCACGCGCAGGAGCGGCAGCCGCTGCAGATCGAACGGACGCCGCGCTTCATCGGCCGCCAGGCGGCGTGCTTCCGCCTCGCCGCTCGCCGGCGGCAAAGAACTCAAGTCGCTGACCGGTAATTGCAGTGTCAGCGACGGCGCGACGAGCTGGACCGGTTGGCCGTTTTGCAGGTCGAAGCTGGTCCGCAGGATTTCGTGCCGGCGAATGATTCGATTGATGGCCTGTTCCAGGACCATGGCGTCGAGCGGGCCATCCATCCGCACGGCAATGGGGCTGTTGTAAAGGGGGCTGCCCGGTTGAAATTGTTCGAGGAACCAGAGCCGCTGCTGTGCGGAGGAAACGGGAAAGGCGAAAATATCCGGCGGTGGACCCCCCGCCGCTTTATCGCCGGCCATCGCGTGAGCGCATGCTTCCGTTATCGTCACGGTGAACTCCTCAATCATGTTTCGCCAGTTCGACGCGCGCTTCGGGTGAAGGACGGACTGCCCGATACGCTTCCCGAGCAACCCGGGTGATGGCAGGCGCGCGCTGTGCGTTGTGACGGCTCATCCTCCGCGCAACCTCGCGGGCAAGTTCGGCGACGGTCGGTTTTTCAAACAGACTGCGGATGGACAACTGGAAGTTGAACGATTCTTTGAGCCGCGAGACCGCCTGCGCTGCCAGCAGCGAGTGCCCGCCCAGCTCAAAGAAATTGTCATGAATACCAACGGGCGCGCGGCCGAGCACGTCCGACCAGACCTTGGCCACGGTCTCCTCGAGGTGATTGCGCGGCGCCACGAACGTTTGGCGGGACTGACGATTGGACTCTTCCGGCGCAGGCAGCGCGTTGCGGTCCACTTTGCCGTTTGGCGTCAACGGCCAGGCGCGCAGGAAAACGAACGTTGGCGGCACCATGTAATCGGGAAGTTTTGTTCGGAGGAAATCGGACAACTCTTTGCTCGCGGGCGCCGCGGGCTGTTTCAAAATGAGGTAGGCGACGAGTTGTTTTCGTCCGCGCCCCTCTTCGCGCGTCAGCACAAGGCTTTCCCGCACCAGGGGGTGTTGGTTGAGACGCGACTCGATTTCGCCCGGCTCCATCCGGTAGCCGCGAATCTTCACCTGATGATCCATGCGACCCAGGAATTCGAGGTTGCCGTCCGGCAGCCAGCGAACGAGATCGCCGGTTTTGTAGAGCCGCTCGCCCGGTTTGTCGGAGAACGGATGCGGGACGAACTTCTCCATGGTGAGCGCAGGATTGTTTCGATAACCGCGCGCGAGACTGTCGCCGCCGACGTAAAGTTCGCCGGGAACACCGACCGGAACCGGTCGCAACAGGCGGTCGAGGACGTAAGCCCGGACGTTGGCGATCGGGCGGCCGATCGGCGGAACGGGGTTCGCTCCGTCTTCAGCAGGCGCGACCGGAGCAAAAGAGGCGACTACCGTGTTCTCGGTAGGCCCGTAATGGTTGACCAGACCGAACGGGAGATTCGGGTCCGGACGGCGATGGAGTTTGTCGCCCCCGGTCAGCATGGCGCGCAACGGGCCGTGTTCAGGCCACGGGAGCGTCAACGTTTCCTCGGCCAGCGGCGTCGGCACAAAGCTGAGGGTGATTTTCCTGGCGTTCAACCATTGGACGAGACCCGGCGCGGAGGCGCGCGTTTCATCGTCCACGACGTAAACGCTGGCGCCGGCCGTGAGATAGGGCCACAACTCCCAAACCGAGGCATCAAAAGAGAATCCAGCCAACTGCGTCGCCCGATCCTGCGGTGTCACGCCGTACGTGCGCTGGTGCCAGGCGAGCAGGTTGACCAAGCCGCGGTGCGGGAGTTCGACGCCTTTCGGCGTGCCAGTGGAGCCGGAGGTGTAAATGACGTAGGCGAGGTTGTCGGGCGAAACGGTTGAGCGCAGAGCGGATTCCGCTTTCGTGTGGCGTGTTGTATGCCGCAGCGCGTCGAGGCAAACGACTCTGCAATTTCGGATTTGAAACTGGAAACGGTCTTGCAACGGCTGTTGTGTCAGCAGCACAGGCGCTGCGGAATCTTCGAGCATGAAAACCAGACGCTCTTTCGGATAGGCGGGATCGAGCGGCACGTAAGCGCCTCCCGCTTTCAAGATGCCGAGCAGTCCGACGACCATTTCCGCTGAGCGCTCCACGCAGATACCCACCGTCACGTCCGGCCCGACGCCGAGAGAGCGCAGATGGCGCGCCACCCGATTGGCTTGGTTGTCGAGTTCCCGATAGCTGACTTCCTCCTTGCGATAAACCAAAGCAACCGAATTGGGTGTACGCTCCACCTGCGCCTCAAAGAGTTCATGCACGCATCTGTCGCGTGCGTAGTCCGCCTGCGTGCCGTTCCATTCCACGAGCAATTCGTGCCGTTCGGCGTCGGTCAACAGCGGCAAATCAATCACGCGCTGCGACAGATCGGCCACCATTCCTTTCGCCACGGTTTGAAAATGGCCGAGCATGCGGGCGATGGTCGCGCCGTCGAAACGGGCCTGGTCGTAGCCGATTTTGATTGTGATTTCCCCTCCGCAATAAACGTCCACCCAGAGCGGAAAGTTGGGTTGGTTGTGAATGGCAAATACCCGCTGCTCAAACTTGCCGCCTTGCGCGCGTAACACAGCGTCCCAGGACGGGTCCTGGAAATCGAAAATGCTTTCGAACAACGGCGGTCCCGGCGGCACGTCGCTCCAGCGTCGGACTTCCACCAGCGGCGTGTGCTCGTGATCGCGCATGGCCAGATTCTGTGCGCGGAGTTCCTTCAACCAATCGAGCACGCGTGTTTCGGCGGCGACGCGCACGCGGAGCGGCAGCGTGTTGATGAAGAGGCCGATGGTTGAGCTGGCGCCTTCGACTGACGAACGACGGCACGCGCGAACAACGCCGAACAGGACATCTTCTTCGCCGCTGTAACGACTCAACAAGACGGCCCACGCGCCTTGCAGCAGCGTATTGACAGTCAGACCATTTTCTTTCGCGACCACGCGAAGCTTCGCGGCTTCCGTGGCCGGGAGAATGACTTGTTCAACGCTGTGCCCCCGGGGCCGGTCCGGCGCCTGGCCCGCGCTTCGCGAGATGACGAGCGGCGTGGGCGTGGCAAAGCCTTTCAATTGTTCTCTCCAGAACGTTTCGGCGGCTGACCAGTCGCGTTTCTGCAGCCATTGGATGTAATCGCGATAAGCCCGCGGCGGCGGCAGTTCCAGATCGCGTCCCTGGCAAAACGCCTCATAGAAATTGAAAACCTCGATCAGCAGCGCGGCTATGGCGCGGGCATCGAGCAGCAGGTGGTGAAAGCTCCAGGCGAGGATGTGTTTCCCTTCGCCAATCTGGAACAGCGCCACCCGCATCAACGGTGGCACACTCAACTCGAAACCGTGGCGCCGCTCCGCCTCCAGATACGCGTTCAAACGGCTCTGCTGCTCGCGTTGCGGCAGACCGTGCCAGTCCTTTTGTTCGAAATGAAGGCGCACGTGGCGATGCACCTCCTGCCGAGGTTGCGACCCTCCCCAATGGAATCCCGTCCGCAAAATTGCGTGCCGTTCCACGGCGCGTTCCCACGCCTGATGAAGAGCTGCCACGTTTACGTCCTCCGCCAGCGTGGCAACCACCTGCTCGATGTCCACGCCGGAGTGTGGCGCAGAAAGGCCATGGAACAACATGCCCTGTTGCATGGGCGAAAGCGGATAGCTCTCTTCGATGTCGTTCCCCTGCTTGATTTGGTTGTGGCCAGCCATATCGGCGCCAAAAATAGCCTCAGTCGCAACCCGGCTTAAAGTGGGTGAAGCCCTAAAAGAACATGGGTAGTTGACCCCAATGGTTCTCTACTCCAGCGGTTGCCCGCGGCGCGAAAAGGGGAGTACTCCCCATTCCATTTATCAACCAGATCTCCTTTTATTGTTGCATGACTGCGGTACAGCAACCCGACGTCGCATCGGCCTTCGGATCCACAAAGGAGTTCCGCGGCCAATCGGAGAAAGCGCCGGCAGTGCCGGTCCACGCTCCTCCCATTGCTCTGTTGGGCGTGCCGTTTGACAACGTGACCATGGCCGAGGCAGTGGAGCGAATTGAACAGATGATCGCGTCGCGCGCGCCGCACTACGTCGTCACCGCCAATGTTGATTTCCTCGTGCAGGCACGGCGCGACATCGAACTGCGCCGTATTCTATTGGATGCGCCTCTGGCGTTGTGCGACGGCACGCCGCTGGTCTGGGCCTCGCGGCTGCTGGGCAACCCGCTGCCGGAACGGGTCGCCGGATCGGACCTCGCGCCGCTGCTGATTCGACTGGCTGCGGAAAAAAATTACCGGCTCTTTTTGTTGGGCGCTTCGCCGGAGGCCAACGCGCAGGCCGTGGCGCGCCTGAAAGCGCACCATCCCGCCTTGAATCTGGTTGGAAACTACTCGCCGCCGTTCAAACCGTTGTTGGAAATGGACCATCAGGAAATCAAACGGCGCATCCACGCGACCAGACCGGATTTGTTGTTCGTTTCGTTCGGCTGTCCCAAACAGGAAAAGTGGATTGCGATGCACTACCGTTCGCTCGGCGTGCCGGTGACCATCGGTGTGGGAGCGACGATCGATTTTCTGGCGGGCCGGGTGAAACGCGCGCCGCACTGGATGCAACGCACGGGGACGGAATGGATCTTTCGAGTCTTGCAGGAGCCGCGTCGCCTCTTCAAACGATATGTCTCCGACCTCTGGCATTTCGGCAGGGCGATTCTGGCGCAAAGCTGGGAAATGGAATGGCGGCCGGGCACGAGACGGTGTGCGACGCCGAGTTCGCCTGTGGTGGTCGAACCAAGATGGCAGCGCATTCAGGCGTCGGAGCGTTTGGACGCGAGATCGATCCGGCGTGACGCCGGGGTGTGGGAACGCCTCAGAACCGACGATCGCCATTGCTTGCTGGAATTGGGCAATGTGAAGTTCATCGACAGCACCGGCGTGGCCGTGCTGGTCCGGCTGCAAAAACGAATGTGCGCGGCCGGGCGGCAATTGATCCTGCTGGCGCCCGGCGCCGCGGTTCGACGTGCGCTGGCGCAAATGCGGGTGGAGGACATTTTTGAAATGGCGACCGATGTGATCGAGGCCCGCGAACTGATCAAGGCCCGCGAGCGGGAACAATCGGCGCAGGTGATCAATGGGGCCAGGCGGCCGCTGATCTGGCAGGGGGAGATCACCGCTGCGAACGCGGAGGAGGTCTGGCTTCAGACGCGGGCGGAAATCAATTCCATGAGTTCGTGGCGCAAACAGTGGGTCGTCGATCTTTCGCAAGTGCGGTTCATCGACAGCAGCGGCATGGGCGTGATGATCCGCGCGAAGAAATATGCGCCGCGCCGGGGCGCCTGCGTTCGCTTCGCCGGCGCGTCGCCGGTGGTTCGAAACGTTCTTCGCCTGTCGAAACTCGAATCCTTTCTCCTGGACGACGAGTCATGAACGTCGGTCTGTCCACCTCCGTCATTCAGCGCGGCCGCAGCGGCGTGGCGCAGTACGTCTTCGCTCTGCTGCGCGCGCTGGTGCCATACGCCGCGCGGCATCGGTTCACTTTGTTTGTGCTGAAGGAGGATTTGCCGCTCTTCGCGTTTGTCGAATCGAAGATGAAGCTCGTGCCGGTGTCTGAACGGTTCCGTCCGCCGGTGAACAACATCCTGTGGCACCAGATGGTTCTTCCGCTTCTGGCGCGCCAGCATCAGCTCGAGGTGTTGCACGTGCCGAGCTATCGGCGAATGCTCTGGCCGCGGCCCTGCGCGCTGGTGGCCACGATCCATGATCTCGCCCCGTTCCGACTGGCGAACAAGTACGAGCCGAAGCGGATGTTCTACGGACGCGTCGTCGCGCGGCGACTGGCCCGTCGTCAGCACGAAATCATCACGGTCAGCCAAAGCACCGGGCGCGACATCCTCGAATTTTTTCGATTGCCGGCAGAACGGCTGACGATGATTTACAACGGGCTGGATCAGGACCGTTTTTTCCCCGGCTCCCCCAGACAAGCCAGGGCTTTCGTCGCTGAGCGCCACGGCTTGCTCCAGCCGTTCTTCCTCTACGTCGCGCGTTTGGAACATCCGGCCAAGAATCATGTGCGTCTGATCGAGGCGTTCAACCGGTTCAAAGCGGAGACGAATTGCGACTGGCACCTGGTGCTCGGCGGCA
>QHPA01000094.1 GCA_003218935.1 Verrucomicrobiota bacterium | reverse complement strand
CCTGCCGTTCCGCGGTTTGTAGGCATACATGTTCTGCTCGTTCTGACTGCCGAAGGCGTCCCAATTGCCGACGGCGTGCTCGACGGCGAAAATGCGCATCCACTCTTCCATGTCCACCAGGGATTCCATGTTCGTGACGTAGGCGTTGGGGTCGGGCGTATTGGCCGCGTCGATCAACGCGAAGACATTGGTGTAATTGTTGGCGGAATCAGGTGTCCGCCGCGCCAGATAATTCCAGCGATAGCGCGCGAGCTTCTTGCTTCCGTCGGCGGTCGTGTAATCGTTGAGTGTGCACCAGGAATTGTTGTTGAAGTTCTGGCCGGTTGCATTGAACTCGAACCAAGGCTGCAGCTTGTACAGGAACCCGTCCGCGTCATTGGGGAATTGCTCTTTGACGACGTCGGCGTCGGGCGTTTGCGCGTCCTCCATCAGTGTGCCTCGCCGGTGACCGTTGACGTACACCGCCACAAATCTCCGGTAGTTCCACGGCAAACCCAGTTGCCGCACCAACCAGTAGGACGTTTGCTCCCGCTGAATGGCGGTATCATCGCCGGGGCCGTTTCCCGGCTGGTGGATTTTATTGAACGAGGTCGCACCCAGGAATTTGTCGTCGTCCGGAAAAATGAACTTGTAATGGCAAAGATTGCCGATGGGCGAATTGAATTGCTGATGATACGGACTGCCGGCGTAGCGGGCCATCATGTCGTAGATGACCCGATTCCCATATACGAAGGTGCCGTCAAAGGACTCGTTGCTCAGATCATGGCATCTCCAAACATGACCACGCATTCCCGGACCGGTGAATTATCGTCGAGCGAGGCCGGAAATCGGCTGGCCGCTGAAAGCGCATCAACAGCCTGGACATAAAATGCGACAATTGTGCCGACAGATTGGCCTGGAATGGTGGCGCTGTAGAGACCGTCCCCCGCGACCGCGTCGCCTCCTGTGCCGTCGTCAACCATTGTCACCGCTGAATAGTTTGTTGCCGGATCGACCCGGTAATTCAACACGACCGATGCGACCCCATCGGGGTCATGAACACGCGCGGTGACGATCATGTCTTGATTGGCGGCCGGCAGCGAGGGCGAATGCCTCACTTCATAAATGGCGGGTCCAGCGTTGGCGACGGCGCGACTGTTCCGCGCGCCCGGCGTGCCCAAATTGAGCGGGACCGGCAGGGCCCCCGTCGCCTCCAGCCAGTTTCCGTTGAGACGCAACAGGACCTCCGGCCAGCCGCGCAGCCAGCGCGCTTTGAATCGCAGCGTCGCCGTTTGGTCTGAGCCCAGCGAATTGCGGTTCAGGGTGCCCTGAGCGGAATTCGCCCCCGTCCAAATCCGGTCGCTGCAACGCAAATGCAACGAGTGGCCGCTGGCGTAGCCGGTCGATTCCCAGCTCGACCGGACGTGATCGCCTTGCAGAGACCAGCCGGTAAGACCCGACTCGAAGTTCGGATTGCTCACATAATTCGGTTCGCTCCCGCCCGGCAGCACTTCGATATCATCAACCAGGCACTCACCCACATCCAGAATGCCGATCTGAATGCGACTGATGCTCGGATCGTAATTGGCGCCCAGGTCGAGGACGCCGGACGCCTCGATGTTGGTCCAGGGCGCTTTGCCGGTTTCGTCGCTGTCAGCCCAATTGCCGGCGAGTCGATGATTGCTGCGCGGATCGATTAGTTCGAGGCTGCTGCCGCCGCCATTGGCCCATTGGCCCCAACGCCCGCCCGTTCCGTAAGTCACCTCGTCCACCACAATCCACGCGACGTTCGTCTTGGTGACGCCTGGCGTGTTGGTGTTGATTACCTGGTCGGGCATCGCCAAAGCCAGTCGCTCCCCGCCGCCGGCCAATTTACCGGTGAAATTTCCCAGGGTGTTGTTCGGGTTCAGATTGGCGTGATGCGCGATGAGATTTGTGGCGTTGTTGGCGATCACAATGTAACTGTCCGGAGCGATCGTCGTGTTGGCCGGGAAGACGTAGTTGATGCCGGAGATAAACTGCCAGCCGCCGATGTTTATCGCGCTGGTCCCCTTGTTGTACAGCTCAACATAGGTATCGTTCGTATCGCCGGTGATCGGCTTATACATGATTTCGTTAATGACGATGTCGCGAACGCGAACCGCGTCGTTCGGAGAACCGGGTGTCCGGAGGGTCAATGGATAAAAGTCGTTTGCGCCGTCGGGATACCTTCCCATGGACACGCCGTTTTCCTGGCCTCCAAATTGCACAGCATCCAGCATTCTCGATCCGTCCGGTGTCTTGAAGTAGATGGTCTCCCCCGCCGCGCTGAGCCGGAAACCCATTTGGACCTCGTCGAAATAGACGAACCCGCGCGCCGGTATGATTGTGTTGGCAGGAATGACGAAGAGGTTGGATGTGGCATGGTCCGTGAGGATGCAACCGGAAACGTCCGTCGCCTGATTGCTGTGATTGTAGAGTTCAATATAGTCGTAGAGCGGCGGGTCGGTGTGGGCCAGGAACTCGTTAATAACCACGTCGCGCAGTCGGCTCGGCCGATAGGATTCGACCGTGCCGGGCGAGCCGCCGACCACATCACTGATGTCCCATGCCTGGGCGGAACCTTCGCCGTAACTTGGCCGCGCGAGGATGAGTGAATGCCCGGTGCCGTCCGCCGCGACCGGCCACGGCGGTTTGTTGGAGTAGGGGACTTCGAGATAAATCGCCCCGGTGTCATTGCGCAGCTGCACAGTGCCGGAATTCTTCAGCGACCCGGCGTATGGCCCGGCGACATTGGTGATGCCATAAAGGCTTTCGATGTCCGTGGGCGATTTGGCCACGACGAGGAATGCGCCGCCCGGTAGAATCGTATTGGGCGGGAAGGTGAAATCAATGTCGCCCGCCAGCCGGTATCCGCTGATGTCCTCGGAGAACGGATTGGAGTTAAACAGCTCGACGTATTCGAGCAGCTTGCCGTCGGTGCGCGGCGCAGGTTTGTACATGATTTCGGTAATGACGAGGCCGGTCTTGCGACTCGATGGTCCGAGTGGTTCACGCGGGGATATCAGGTTTACGATGATCCCATTGGTGACGAAAGACAAATCCCGGAACCGGGCAGTAGTCGTTCGATTGGTGGTGTGGCTGCACACGGCGAGACCAAAATAAAGCGGATTGGTGATGATTAAGCTGGTGCTGCCGAGCAGACCCCAGGTTTTTCCATCCAGACTTGCGTAGCCGTTGAATACGTCCCCGGTGCGCTGCAGGCGCAGCCAATTCTGCGGATAATTGACGGGAGACGAACCCTTCAGGGTCGAAGCACTGCCGGCAAAGGAGCGGGTTTCAAAAAAGCAGCCGCTGAGGGTCGGCGAAGCCAGCACACCGATGCCGGCGCTGTTGGCATCCAGGGTTTCGCGCGCCATCAGGCCGGCCTTGGCCCAAACGTCCGAATTGGCCAGAGATTCCAGGCGCACAGACACGTCAAAGTCGCTCGAAAACATCTGATAGAAGAGATGGAATTGATCGGACGTTCCGCCGATATCGGTCCCGCCCGCCGCGATGTCCACGCCCCCGGGCGCCGGCGTCGAAGTTCCGGCCAATGCGGGGCTGCCAATATCTGCGGCCGTAAAATTGGAAAGGTTGAGATCGTCGGCAGAAGCGAGATAAGCCGGAAAAACACTCGCTGCGAAGAGCGAGAGGAGGACGAGGCCAATCGACTTCATACGGTGTCGTGACATGGATCGTGCGCAGAATAGCAGGTTCAGAGCCAAGGTTGAAGAGTTTTGTCTGGGAAAGATGCGCCATCGGACGCAACGTGACACCACTACCATTGCACGTCTGCTCTCCCTCCCCCATGAATCCAGAGGAACATCCAACATCGAACATCCAACGCCGAACAATCGCAGCGGGTTTTACCGGTTAATCGGAGCGGCATCAACCGCGCAAGCCGCAGGCAATTTACCCAAGGGACTCCTCAGTAGTTCGGGATCAAGCGATAGAATCGCATCGAAATTTCGTTGAGAGGCAGGCGGCCGTTCTGCCCGGTGTCGCGCAACCAGGTCGTGCCGACGGAATTGTTCGTGACCACGTCCACGAGCTGCCACCCGGATGAGAGCGTGTCGGCGGATTCGATCCTCCAAATGCTGTTCGCGGGAACCGAAAGGCCAAGATTGATCTCCGGACCGTTTTGGGGAAGGCCGGGTTCGCGGTTGATCGCGGTGATACGCGGTCCGACGGGCGCATAAGTGATCGCTTTCAGACTGAGATCGAACGCGACATCATCCCAGGACGGCTGCCAGACGTTGTTCAGAACAACGGCGACGCAGTTCGTTCCTGGTCGAACCAGATCGAGAAAGGGCGTGAGATCGAAATACTGGACTTCGTTTCCCTGGCCGCTCACGGCCTCAATGCCCGAAGTGACGAGCTTCACGCCGTTGAGGTAAACCTCCAGCGATTTTCCGCCTCCGTCGGTGCAGGTGGCGGACAACAGCAGTTCCTCACACGGACACGAAGGAGCGATGAAGGTACGGCGAAAATAGTATGCCGGCTTTTTAGGCGCCAGGGCGGTGACAATGTTGGCAGGCCCGCTGCCCGCGCCGAATTTGCCAAAGCCCACCGGCCAGCTTGCGTCGTTGAAGCTGGCGGCGACCCAGTTCGTTGGTGGAGCTTCCACGGAATAACGCCAGGCCGCCGCGAACGGGACCAGGTCAATCCAGTTCGTCGCGTCAGGTGACGGCAGAGCGCGAAAAAAGACATCGTCGATGCAAATCGATCCGCTGCCGGGAGCGGCGATGGTGTAACGGTGTTCCAGTTCGACGTTGGGGAAACCGGGCGGCATGACGAACGTGCGGTTGGCGTACGTCCAATCAGTCGCGTTGGTGCCGATGACATAGTGCGGTGTGAAGTAGAGGGGATACGGTCGCGTGGGACGGTTGTTCGTGTCTTCGCCAGTCCTGGTAGAACTCCATTCGAGCCAGTGCTCCGATGGCTGCGAGATGCCGCTGCTCTTGAAGAAGCAGCCGAAGCTGTAAAGGCGACCGGGGGTGACGGGCAAGCAGGCGTTGGGCGTGCCGTATTGGCCGTACTGCGAAATCGAGCCGTTATTACCTTTATTGATCAGAGTAATCTCCATCGATTTGTCGCCCTGGTAGGCGACGTTGGTCGAGGTGACCATGTTGGTCCAGTCCAGGTCGCCCGTGAACCATTTGTCCCAATGGCTGTTGTCATTTTCCTCAAAGCCGCCGTTGGCCACGAGGTTGCCGTTGAGCGAGGAAAGAATGGCGAACGGCGCGGAGTGAACCGTGTTGGTTTCGTAAACGGCCCCCACCTCATAAATGTATTGGCAGCCGGGCTTGAGCAGATAATCGGTGTAGGAGGTCGCGCCAGGCGTCAGTGTCACGATAGCAGTGAACGGGCCTTCAGGTTGTTCCGCGCGATAGATGCGCCAGGCTTTGGCGGTGTTCGTGGCCGGCCCGCCCCAGGAAAAACCGGCACGTCGGAAACCCGCTTCTTTGTGCGTGATCAACGGAGTGCCGGACGGGAACAAAGAAATGCCGAGGTTGCCATCGCGCTTTCGATTGCCGAGGTGGGTTGACCAGGAGACTGGACCGGCGGTGGTCGCGCCAAAGTTCTGAATGTAAATGCGGCCGGCGAGCGAGCGATAAATGACATCAACGCCGCCATCGCCGTTCACGTCCGCCAGCGTGGGGATGTGCTTCAAACCGCCCGGCACTGGCAGGGAAAACTTGAGCGCGCCATCAAGGCTGAAAACGTAGAGAGTCCCGTCGGAAGGGTTTTTCTCCGGATTGTAGGTGCCGATGACAATTTCCTCCTGGCCGTCGCCGTCCACGTCGCCGACCACGGGCGGCGTCGGCAGGTAGGGATAGAAATTCTTCGGCCAACCTCGCCGGTCAACGAGTTCAACGCCGTTCCAGTAGCGAAAGGCGATTTCATACGAATGCGTGAAACTAAGGACGTCGATGTGGTTGTCATGATCCGGATTGACCGGAATCATGCAGGCGTTGTTCTGCCATTGATTCAACGGAAAATCGACCGGCTGCTTCCATTTGCGCCAAAGAACCGCGCCGTCGTCGTCCAGAATGGTTTCGCTCGGTTGCCAGAGCGGATTGAGCTGCGTGGTCGGGACGAGTACTTCAGCCAATCCATCGCCGTCGATGTCCGCTGTGTAAATGTCCACGCCCAGTTCATAGGAACCGCTCATCAGACGCTGGTTTTTGCCAAACTGTTTGTGCAGCGTTCCCTTTCCGTAGAGACCGTGCGGTTTGGTTTTGTCGAAGCAAACGACGCTGTCGCTGTCGTTGAGGACATAGGTTTCCAGCGGCTTGTTCTCGTCCGCGTGACCAAGCGCGAGACCGGATTCCACCAGTTGGTGGAGGTGATAGACGTAGTTCTTCGCGCCGCTGTTGGCATCGAAGAACACTACGCCGCCCGACCACGTCTCGCCGACGGTTCCCCATTCGCCAAAACCCCAGAGGTCGTTGATGAACGGATTGAAATCCTGGTCGCTGCTGGTGCTGTCGGGATCGATCTTCCACGCCGTCACCACTTCTTTCACGCCGTCGCCGTTGATGTCGGCGACAATCGGGCTGGATACCTGTGAAGAAAAAACAGCCGTGGCTGGAAGATAAGGAATGAACCCGCCGCCGTTGGACCAGTAAAAGCCGTTGGTGACCGTCATGTAACCGCTGTCGGGAATGTAATTGAACCGGTTCACTTCGGTCGACCAAACGACCGATCCGTCTCCGCGAAGCGCGATGACGCGATTGCCGCAAGTGAAAAGGATTTCGTCACGACCGTCGCCATCCAGATCGTAGAGCGTGGGCGAAACGTTGATCTCCGCGTCGCCTGCAAAAGGAAAACCTGCCAACCTTGTTCCGTTCGATTTGAACGCGTCGAGAAACCATCGACCGGAGGAGTCGCGGTAGGGAACGACGATTTCAAGTTGTGGGTCGCTGTCCAGATTTCCAACAACCAGCGTTCCCAGCTGCCAGCCGCCGTCGCCGGCCTGGAAGGACGAAATCTCCGCGGCTCCCGCCGTGGCCGTGACGCCCAGGCAGATCGCTCCGATCACGAATCCGCGAGAAATGCCGGCCCGCGAGCCGCCAATCCTGCCGACGCCGCTCAAAAACGCAGTCCATCCACGCCTTATCATCAGGTTGAAATCGTCGGCTTTTCCGCATCAGCAAAGAATCGGCGTCCGTCCGATTCCAGCGTCGGTCTTTCACCTACAAGAAGCGTATCCGAATACTCTGCGCAGATTCGACCGCTCCAATCCTCGCCCGCCAGTTTGCTCATGGGACCGCTGGATAGGCGACATTTTCTTTCCCCTCACCCCGGCCCTCTCCCCTGGGGAGAGGGAGAATCCTCCGCCGTCTTCGGGCCATGCCCGTGACGGAGTTAAACACGCGCCAGGCATCGGCTGTTCCCCTCCATGAACCTCCCTTCGTCCTCCTCCTCGATCCGCCCTCTTGGTTTCGAGGACGAGCACGAGAACGATTGGTTCATGGTCCCAATGCGTGCGCAAAAGCGAAAGGATGCTCTGGCTCAATGCCGCGTTTCGCACTCCGCACTCCGCATTTGAGAAGTGAGCCTCGTTACCTCGGCTGCAACGACTATTGGTTCTTGCAGAAATGTTCGAGGCGGTCGAGGCCCTTCTCGATGTTCGCCATGCTTGTCGCGTAGCTGAGGCGGATATAATCGTCCGCGCCAAACGCGATTCCCGGCACGGCAGCGACTTTTTCCTGTTCGAGCAGTTTCGCGCAAAAGTCGGTTGATTTCAGTCCGGTCTTCGAGATGTTCGGGAAGAGGTAAAACGCGCCCCTCGAGTTCACACACGAAATACCCGGAATACTGTTGAGCTTTTTCCACGCGTAGCTCCGGCGTTTGTCATATTCAGCAAGCCACTTGGGCAGGTGATCCTGCGGACCGGTTAATGCGGCGACACCGCCTTTCTGCGCGAACGAAGTCGGGTTGCTGGTGCTATGGCTCTGGACGGCGTCAATCGCCTTCGCGATCGGTTCCGGCGCGGCGAGGAATCCGAGCCGCCAACCGGTCATGCTCCACGCCTTGGCGAAGCCGTGGACGACGATGGTGTGATCGTAGTGCGCCTGCGAGAAGCTGGCGACGCTCTTGTGCTTCGCTCCGTCGTAAAGCAGGTGCTCGTAAATCTCGTCGCTCATGATCAGCACGCCTTTCTCCACACAGACGTCGCCGATGGCCTTGATTTCCTCCGGCGTGTAAACCGAGCCGGTTGGATTGCTCGGCGAATTGAAAATCAACAACCGGGCACGTGGCGTGATGGCCGCGCGCAGTTGATCGGGCGTGAGCTTGAATTCGGTCTTGTCGGTCGTTTGCAGAATGATGGGCTTTGCCCCCGCGAGTTTCACCATTTCGGGATAACTCAGCCAGTACGGCGCCGGGATGATGACCTCGTCGCCCTCCTGACAGGTGGCGAGGATGACGTTGTAACAGGAATGTTTGCCGCCGCAGGAGACAATGACCTGCGACGGTTTGTAGGCCAGCCCGTTCTCGCG
>QHPA01000511.1 GCA_003218935.1 Verrucomicrobiota bacterium | reverse complement strand
TCGTCAGGCTGGCCATCATGAACGAAGCGAGCAGAAAGAACATGATGTCGATCAGCGGAATGATTTCGATCCGGGCCTTTTTGTGCGGCAACGGGGAACCAATTTTCATGCCCGTCAGTCGTCAGTCTGTTGTCAAGGACACAGCTAGCAGTTACGCGCGTTTTTCCATGAGCGGGTGGGGCGAGCGTACTCGCGAGCCGAGATATCCCGCCGCCACTCCGAATGCCAGGGCTCGCGAGTACGCTCGCCCCACCGTCAGGCCACACGAGGAGTGAAAGAATTCAACCGGAAGCTTCATTGCTTTGCGGGCTGTAGAGCGGGGCCTCCGCCCCGCGTTGCCGGGCGGCGTTGACCATCACTTCAACATTGGTGGCGGCCGTTTCCAGCTCGAATTGCAGCCGCGAGGTTTTGCTCGTGAAAAAGTTGAAAGGCACAAGCGAGATGATCGCGATGGCCAGGCCGCACATGGTCGCGATCAGGGCTTCGCCGATGCCGCCGGTGATTTTCTGCACGGCCAGTTCCTCGCCGCCGATGGCGCGGAACGAACCCATGAGGCCGGTCACGGTCCCGAGCAGGCCGAGCAGGGGCGCCAGGGTGACCAGCGTGTCCATCACGGTCAGAAATCGCCCCGCCTTCTGTAATTCAATGCCGGCGGCCACCTGCAGCGCGCCTTGCAAAGAAGCGTGTTCGTAATGGTTCAATCCGTGCCAGATGATGCGGACCACCGGGTCTTCCGAATCCTTGGCCAGACCGGAAGCGGCCTTGAAGTCGCCGTTTTCCATGGATGCGAGGACCTTTTCCAGCGTTTCAGGATCGCGTCGCATGCCCAGCCGCAGCCACCAGAAGGCGCGCTCGCCGACCACGCACACGGCCACGATGGCGACAACGAGGATCGGGTACATGACCGGCCCGCCCTTCAGAAAGTAGTCGATGACTATATTTGCCAACATACGTGCGGTTGGTTGTGGCCGGCGTTCTGGTCAGCCATTGGCGAGGCACCATAGGCAAACCGGAGCAATTGTAAATCCAATCTTCCGCATGGTCTTTTCAATTTTTGACTGGCCGGATTTTTCATTGCAACTGAAAGACGAAGTCCTTCTCGAAGTAGCGCTTTTCGTTGGCGTCCATCGGCAGGAACTTGAACTTGCTTTTCACCCACTGCGTCACGTGCCGGTCAAGGGTGACGTAGCCGGAACTTTTCTTCAGCTCGACGGATTCAATGGAACCGTCAGGGTTAACGGTCATGACCACGGTCACGATGCCTTGCTGGCGTTGTTCAAGCGCGGCGCGCGGGTAGGACGGATCAGGATGCGTGCCGCCTTCCGCGCCGGTCATCTTGACAACCGTTCGCGTCGCGGGTTTCGGCGGAGCAGGCGGCGGCGCCTGAGCAAACTTGGCGGGCGCAAAGACCACCGGACCTTCCACGGGCACGGCAAATTTCACCTGTGACGGGTCCGCCGCCACCACAGTGGCGACCTGCGGCATTTCCACCGGCGTATCGGGCTGTTGTTCGGGCTGTTCCTGTTGCGGTTGCGGCTCGACTTTCGGAGGTTCCGGAGGCTGAACGATCTCAACCGGCACGAATTCCTGGGCCCGTTCAGGGACCTTTTGCTCAAGTTTGGGCGGGTTGAGGCCGGCGAGACCTATGACGAGGAACAAAAGGCAAATGGAATTGACGTAAGCCAGTTTTCGGTTCGCGTCGCGGTTGGCAGCCGGAAGGCAGAATTGAGCGATGTCAGAGCGCAGGGCGTAACCGTGCCCATTAAACGCGCCCGGCGCGTCCATGGCCGCCGAGGATTGTGCTGTAGTTGGCGCGGAATTCATTCTTCTTCTGCCCGCTGGCTGTTACGTCAATATGAAATTAGCACGGCCATAAAGCAAGTCCCGCAGTGCAACATCCGGCTCACTCCCGTCCCACCGCTTCGATAAACGGTTTCAGTTCGGCCATCAACGCGACGAAGCCATCCAGGCAAAGCTGCTGCCCCCCATCACTGAGGGCCTCGGCGGGACTGGGATGCACTTCGATGAGCAGGGCGTCGGCGCCCATCGCCACGGCGCCTTTGCACATCGCGGCGACCAGCTCGGCGCGACCGCAGCCCTGGCTGGGGTCAATCACGATGGGGCAATGTGATTCCTGTTTAATGATCGGGACGGCCGAGAGGTCGAGCGTGTTGCGGGTGTAGGTTTCGAACGTGCGGATGCCGCGTTCGCAGAACATTAGACTGGAATTGCCATTGGACAGAACGTATTCGCCGGCGAGCAACCACTCCTCGATTCGCATCGAGAGGCCGCGTTTGAGCAGCACCGGTTTGCCGGTCTTCGCGGCGGCGATAAGCAGTTGAAAATTCTGCGCGTTCCGCGCGCCGATCTGGACAATGTCGGTGTATTCCGCCACCAGTTCCGCGTGGTCTTCGGAAAGCAGTTCGGTGATGACGGCCAGACCTGTCGCTTTGCGCGCTTTGGCCAGCAACTTCAGCCCCCTTTCGCCCAGTCCTTGAAATTCGTACGGCGACGTGCGCGGTTTGAATGCGCCGCCGCGGAGAATCGTGGCGCCGGCCGCCTTCACGGCTTCGGCGGTGGTGAGCAATTGCCTCTCACTTTCCACCGAGCATGGGCCGGCCATGACTTGAATTTTTCTTCCGCCGATTACAATGCCCCGCGCGTTGATCGTGGAGTTGGCCGGGTGCGCCTCGCGGCTGACGAGCTTGAAACGCTTTTGGACCGGCATGACGCTCTCCACCACTTGCGGAAACAACGCGATCAGGCTTTCGAGTGATTTGTGCGTCAGCTCGTCGCCGATGGCCCCCACGACGGTCCGGGCCACGCCGCGCATGATGTGCGGACGGTAGCCGAGCCGTTTGATTTCCTGGAGCACAGCGGCTTCATCTTTCTTCGTGATGTTGGGCTTGAAGACGATGATCATGGTTTTGGTCGCGGCACCGCGCGGTGACTCAACAAAAAAGCCGCAGGCGGATGACCTGCGGCATGGGTTACACTTGTTCGCTTTAAGGCAGCCCAAGGCGCAGGTTTGACGGGCCAAAATAAAACCAGCCCGCAAACCAGACGCCAAATTGTGGACTGCTTGAGTTCATTTCGCCAGCGTTATCAAACCTTGCGGCGCAGTCAAGTCTGAGTCGCAACGGGCAGTGTCTTAATTTGGTTGTAGCGGCGGTCTGTGACCGCCGAAAATGCCAATTCAGATTCTGAAATTAAGACACTACTGCGCGACGGGCATTTTGCATTTCAGGTGGGGCGAGACTCCGTCGAGCCCTAATTCCTCCCATTGTAGATCAGGGCTCGACGGAGTCTCGCCCCACCCGGTTCCTGAAGCCTCCTCTCGCTTTT
>QHPA01000093.1 GCA_003218935.1 Verrucomicrobiota bacterium | reverse complement strand
TCCGGCGGTTTTTGGGAAAAGATGACCGCGTACTCCTCGATGGAGTATCGGATGGGTTTGTCCGCCACTTTGGTGATCGCTTCAAGGACATCAGCCAGTCTCACGTTTTTGAGAGGTGGATTGACGCGCACGATGACACTGCTCATGTCGAGCGGCTCGGGCGGCGGCAAAGTAATCTGCTGGCCGGTTGTCGGATCGACTGTGATTTGCGCACCCGAGGACACAACGTTCGGATTGATCAGGAAGTTGATTCCTTCCTTGTCCGGGTCGCGCTTGGTTGATTCTTCGGAGAGGTAGGTCAACACTTGAGGCAAAGCGACGCCGTCGAAAAGCGCTTCGTTCAGAAGGATTCGATTCAGCTTGTTTTGTATCGCCTGTCGTCCGGGGCCGGTGTACACCAGATTGGTCGTGGCAAACGGATTTGGCATCGGCAGAGCTTCGCGTTGAATCGACGGAAGCCAGGCCCGCTCGACCTCGACCGCTTTGTTCTTCACTGAGATTTCGCGCGCGCGCGCGCCCTGCGCGTAGCGGGCTTCCTCGATCAGAGTCAGATAATAGAACGCCATTGTATTGTCCGGGTCCTGCGCCGAGGCCTGTTTCAGTTTGGCTTCGGCCTCCTCCATTCGGCCCATTTCGTAGAGCACTTTGCCGTCTTGCGCCAGCGTAGCCGTGCTGATCCTTTGTTTCTGCACCTCGGGAATCAGGGCCTGGACCTCCTTGCTGGGCACTCGCCCCTTCAGGGCCTCGAGGGCCTTGTCATTTTCCTTCTTGAATTTCAAAGCCGCCACATTTTTTGGGTCCACCGCCAATACCCGCTTGACATGGAGATCAGCTTCTTCGAAACGCGCGCGACGTTGGGCCTGCTTTGCCAACACCAGCCGCACCGTAGCCAAACCGAAAATCGTCTCCTGAGCTTCCTGGTCAATGCCGGCGCCGGCACCGACGATCTGAACGAGTCGATAGGCCTCTTCATAAAGCTTGGAGGCGGCCAGGAGATCGATCTTATCCTGCGCGGCTTTTCCCTCGGCCAAAGTTTTCCGCAGCATGATAATGGCGGCTTGCCGTTGGACGGCCACATCGGTCGCCGTGTCTGCGGGCGTGGGTTGGGCCCTTAAGGAAGTGGCCGACGCCACGAGAAGAAGACTGAGGTATTTGGCGGCTTTCATCATGATGGTTCCCGGTTTGAGATAAACAGGCATACGATGCAAGTTTCCCACGTCCGTCTAAGGCGCCGGCGCGTATGCCACCGTCGTTCGTTTGGTTGTTGATGTGGCTTGGACTGTAACGTTTGTCTCGGTTATGGCAACGATTTTGTTGGTGTCACCGGCGAAAACAAGCGAATCGCCCAGGCGTCTTCCGATGAACTTCAGGTTTTCAGGATCGTACCTCAGATCGACTGTATGTCCGGCCACGCTGACATACGGTTTGTCTTTACTCACGACCACCTGTTCCTTATTGTCGATCAATTCCAGCACAAAGTCGGTCGGGTTCTCCTTTGGCTTCATGTCTTTCAGAACAAAGACCGGGGCCTTGCCTCCCACCGTGGTGACAGAAAACGTGGTCGGGATGCGTTTGCTGAGCGATTTTTCTGCTTCGCGCGTGACTTTGAACCGATATTGCTGCGAGTCACCACTGCCGGGACCCTCGTATTCGATTTTGAGGTAAAGCGGAGCGAGCTGGGTGATGGCCAGAGCGCCGGGACCAATTTCGCGGCCCGTGCGGAGCGGGAACACGCGGCCATCCGGCATTCTCTTCCACTGAACGGGATTGAACAGGTTGTGCTCGCCGACCAGCCGCAGGCTCACGGGTTTTAGCATCCGTTGAAGGACCGCCTCGTTGGTGGAAAGATCAACCAGTTTGAGTTCCTTGGGTTTGGCAGCGATAATACCGCTTTCGATCTCCTCCAGTGCCCGCTTCTCACTGTCCACTGAAGTCAACAATAATACTGCGGCCACGGCCAGGCCGAGCAACACGAAGCTAAGGATCACCTTTTCGTAGTTATTCTTCAGAAACTCCATGTGAATCCGTTTTATTTTGCGGATATGGCCTTGCCTCGCTCGATCAGCCTGACCGCCTCGATGTACATCGTTACCTTGAACGGTCGCTCATCCAAAATCGTTTCCGGTCCTTTGCGCGCCGCTGGCGCGGCAAACACACCGGGAGTCAGTGTTGGCGCGACCGGTGGCGGCTGGCCATAGTAGCCCCTGCCGGGACCCAATCCGCCATAACCACCACCGCCGGGGCCCATTCCGCCATAGCGACCATAACGTTGGCGCATCAGCTGTTCAGGAGAGGGAGCAATACCGGGAGCCAGCGTAGTCGGTGGATAGTAGGGTAGATATGAGGGAATCGTCTGAGAGCTGTCGGCGGCGACGTTCACGATGTTGGTCTGCACGTCGAGGTTTCTAACAATGAAACAATTCGGTGAACGGTAAAATCCTTCCAACACCGCCGCCAGCTCCGCGGTGAATCCTTGAAACTGAATCTCGTAAGGTGCCAGAACCGCGCCAGTCACGGTGTTGGTTGCCGCTTTCTTGCCCACCAAATAATCGGTCGCTCCCTGGTCGTCCTTGGCCACTGGAATACGCCGCAACGCGGTCAAGGCATGAACCCGGGCATCGAACAGGACCTCGCAGACGGCCTTGATCTCCGCCACTTGTGCGGCCAACGGCGCCAGGGTGTCGGCCGCAAAGTCCAGCGATTTACGCTGCGGCGCAAACGTGAAGTCGTATTTGGCGGGCAGGTTCACACCGGCTTTTTCCGCATCATTCTCCAGATGCGAAATGGTCGTCTCGAGCAGGTCTTTGAAGGCGGCGCTATCCACATTCGTGAAGCTGGAAACCGGAACAAAAAACTTTCGGCTGCCTTGCACAAACTCAGCCAGTTTCTTCTGTTCCTTCCTGGCGGCTTCGATGTTCTCCTGATTGGGATACGGGTCGTGAGTCGTCAAGTCCTTCAGCTCGGCGGTTTTCGCGCTCAACTGCGCGGTAACCTCGTCCGCTGCTCGTGTGCTGGTAAGGAGAAAAAAGATGGCGAATCCAAGCAAGCCAAGGGCAACCACCCCGCCAATCACCAAGGACAGATTTTTCCTAAGCCAGGTCATGGTCAGAGCTTCATCGGGTGCTTCAATTTCAGCGTCATACCGAAGCTGAACGTTACCGAGTTCGTCGCCTCTACCTGTTCGATGTCCCCGGAGAGTTTTGTTTCCTTCCGGTCAAACAGGGGACTGGATTGGAGCTCATCCTCGACGGCGTAGGCCAATTTGTTATTCGCCGAGGGGTCATATTTCTTCAAATTCAGCCCGCGACATTTCATCGTGACGACCGAGATTTCGTTGGTCGAGGCGGACGTCGCGGGCTTGGGCGCGACCGTCGCTGCGCTTTCACCTTCTGACGGCGCAGGAAGCCCCCTGGGGATCAGACCGTACCGCTCCATCATCAGCCGATTATAATAAAAAGGCATGGGCGACGACTCCGGCTCCTCAGACGTGGGCGAGGCGGTCAAACCCGGAGTAGCCGAAGTGAAACTCTCAATCCAAACGCCGTTTTCGACTCCCATGGCCTGTTTCCGCGTGGCTTCGGCCTGCATCAACGTGCGACGTAACTCGCTCAACACGTCCGCCCAATAGAACCGCTGCTCCATCCATTCGGTCAACTGGCTGGTCTCCTGCTTGAGTTTCGTCAGCTGGTTCAACTCGCCCTGAAGTTCGGTTTGCTTCTGTCTCAACGGCTCGACTTTTACATTGAGCCGCTCCAGCGCCTCACGTTTGATTTCCGCGATCTTGGCGTAGAACCAGCCGTACGCCAGGACTCCGGCAACCAGGCTGAAAACCGTGGCGATAAAATAAGGTTTCTTTTGATTGAACTGCTGCCGTTTGAGCGAACTCTTGGGCATCAAGTTCATTTCCACCGGGCACTGGGCCACGTTGCGCAGTCCCAGGCCCACCACCTCGCCATACGAATGAGCGACTTTGGCCAGTTCCTCCAGGTCGATGGAGGCGTCAATCTGAATATTGCGGAACGGATTGAAGTATTCGACCGGCAGGTTCAACTTTTCGGCGAAAAACTGCGCCGTGTACGGCATGATCGACGCACCGCCGGCAAGGAACAATCGCTGTGGCGCTGAGCCGCCCTGTTGTCCGCGATAGAACTGGATCGTTTGGTTGACCTGAATGTGCAGCCGCGTCATCACCTGACGCGCAATTTTTGAAATCGCCGCCTGCTGCGGGTTGTCCGGCTCTTCGTAAGCGCCGCCCAAACTGACGAAACCCTGCTCGACTTTCAGCCGCTCCGCTTCGGCAAACTTCAGTTTGGACTCGGCCGCAAAATCCTGCGTGATCGAGTTGGCGCCGATATTGATGCCGCGCGAATAGACTTTGCCCTTCTCGAAAAACAGCAGGTTGCTGGTCTTCGCGCCAATGTCGAGCAGCATGGTGCAGCCGTCCAGATCGCCGTAATTGTAGCGAAAGGCGTTGCACAGAGCCGCCGGTGAGACATCCACCAACTGCACCCGCAGATTGGCCGCTTCCGCTGTCCGAAAGAGCCCATCGACCACGTCGGCTTTGATCGCCACCAACAGGACTTCCAACTCGCCGGTGGGCGCCGTTCCGAGGATCTGGTAATCCCACACCACTTCCTCCAGCGGGAAGGGCACATTTTGCTGCGCTTCGTACTGGATGATCTGGGTAACCTTGGAAGTGTCCACCGGCGGCAGTTTGACGAATTTGGAAAAAACGTGGAAACCGGGGGCGCAAACGTCGATGTTCTTGGAGCCGAAGGGCCGTTCCGCAAACAATTCCTGGATCGCCTTCAGAATCACGCGTTCGCGCGCCGCGTCCTGGGAACCTTCAAATCCGAGCGATTTCAGCCCGAATTGCTTCAGACGCAGTGTGCCGGACTCGTTCGGCTCAAATTCGGCGATCTTGAGACTGCCTGCCCCGAAATCGAGGCACAAGAATGACTTCGTGTTTAGCATCTAAGCTCCGCTGACAATTCCCGACCAAAGACGATCCGCTTCAGGCACCCCGAAGTCGAACAGGAACGTGAAAGTCTTTGCTGGTTACTGAAAATCCAAAGCATGGTCAAATACAAAATCGAATCGCTTCAATTTATTCTCTGGTCTCTTACACTCAACTCAAAATTTTCTTGCGAAAGTAAGCAATGGTTTTATCCAACCCCGCCACCAAAGAGACTTTCGGCTGCCAGTTCAACAGTTTTTTAGCGCGCGTAATATCGGGCCGGCGCTGCTTCGGATCGTCCAGCGGCAGCGGTTTGAAAATAATTTTGCTCCGCGAACCGGTGAGGCGAATGATTTCCTGCGCGAACTCCAGCACCGTCATTTCGTGCGGATTGCCGAGGTTCACCGGTTGATCTGTGTCGCTCATCATCAACCGATAAATGCCCTCGATCAAATCCGAGCAATAACAAAAGCTGCGTGTCTGAGAACCATCCCCAAAAACGGTGAGCGGCCTGTGGTGCAGCGACTGACTGATGAACGCCGGCACCACCCGCCCGTCATTCAAGCGCATCCGCGGACCATACGTGTTGAAGATGCGCACAATCCGCGTGTCGATCCCATGCTCGCGATGGTAAGCCATGGTCATTGCTTCGGCGAAACGCTTGGCCTCGTCGTAACAGCCGCGCGGGCCGATCGGGTTCACGTTCCCCCAATAATCCTCGCCCTGTGGATGGACCAGCGGGTCGCCATAGATTTCTGAGGTAGAAGCGAGCAAGAATCGGGCCCGTTTGTGCTTCGCCAGACCAAGCGCTTTGTGGGTGCCGAGCGAGCCCACTTTCAGCGTCTGAATGGGCAGTTCCAGATAGTCAATCGGACTGGCAGGCGACGCAAAATGCCAGATGTAATCAACCGGACCATCAAGGAAGAGGAACTCCGTAACGTCCTGATGGATGAATCGGAGATTACGGTGCCCGGCCAAATGCGCGACGTTATCGACATTGCCAGTGACAAGATTATCTATGGCAATGACTTGGTGGTCCCGCTCCAAAAGCAATTCCACCAGATAGGAACCCAGGAACCCGACCCCGCCCGTGACCACCGAGGTTGGACGATCGGTCCCGGATTTTCTTCTTTTCGCACCGGCCATATAAACGAATAACAAGACTGCCAGCGTTTAATCACGAAATCTACCCGCTCGCCGGCAGCGGCCCGGCTCTTACTTGGCGCCCGTTCCGAGCACGACGACGGGAATCGTCCGAAAGAGAATCTTGAAGTCAAGCCACAACGACCAATTGTCAATGTATTCCAGGTCCAGCCGCACCCAGTCGCCGAAATCTTTCATGTTGTTGCGTCCGCTGACCTGCCACAGACAGGTGATGCCGGGTTTGACGCTGAGCCGCCGGCGATGCGCCAGGTCGTCAAACCGCTTCACCTCATCCAAGGGCAGCGGCCGCGGGCCAACCAGGCTCATCTCGCCGCGGAAGACATTGATGAGTTGAGGAAATTCATCGAGGCTGAATTTGCGAAGGAAGCGGCCAACCGGCATCACGCGAGGATCAGAGGTGACCTTGAAAACCGGCCCGGTCATTTCGTTCAACACTTCCAGTTCGTGCTTCCGCTGCTCCGCGTTGTTCACCATCGAACGAAATTTGAGCATCGTGAACGGCTTTCCGTTCAAGCCAGCCCGTTGCTGGCGGAACAATATTGGTCCAGGAGAAGTAAGCTTGATCAGCAGCGCTACCAGAAGCATGGGAATCGAAAACACCACAAACAGCGCGCCAGCCCCCACCACGTCCAAAATCTGTTTGGCAAAACTTTGCCAGGACGCCTCAGGCGTGGAGCGAAAGACGAGCATCGGGCGCCCCTCAAAGTCGTCAAGTGTTGTCTGGGAAATTTGCGTTTTGAAAAAGTCGGCCAGCAACCAGACCTCAACTCCCTCGCGTTCGCACGCCTGAATAACCTTTTCGACCTGGCCGAATATCGTGTGTTTGGCGCTCAGGACAACTCCATTGATCGAATGTTCGTGCAACAGCTCCACCAGCCGCTCCAGCGGCGTTTGATCCAGGTCCACCTCGGCCAGAATCTCGACCCCCTCACGGGATTGGGCTTTCATCCGGGCGCGCAACGGAGTCGTGTCCGCTGCTGCGCCGGCCAGAAGCAGGCGTTTCTTCAATTGGTCCCGGCCAAATTTGCTCTCCACCCAGCGGCGGAGGACTTCTTCTTTGATCAACACCAGAAAAAAGCTGATCACCCCAAAAAGAACGATGACGCCACGAGCGGGTTGTTCGCGGGCGAGGAATGAGACCAGGATCACGATGATCGTCGTCCAGTTGCAGGCCCAAAAGAGTCGCCACAGGGTTTGGCGTCGCGAGGCCAGAAGCGGTCTGTCGTAGAAGCCTTGGACCACCAGCAGCGGTACGGCAAGCAGAATGACGGGGATCAACCAGGCGTAGGCCTTAAACGGCTCGATTTCCGGACGCTCCCCAAAAAACACAAACTGCAGATGCGACCGCGCAGAGTGCGCCAGCCAATAGGCCAGCGTAAATATTCCGGCGTCCACCAATTGCTGAACACGCCTGCGAACTTCTCGTTGTCGACGCAGCATGGGTTTCAAGGATTAGACCGCAATGTTTAGCTTCGGTAAACCTCAAAGTTTTCGTTAGCACCCCAGGTCGCAAAGGGATGAACTCCATCTCATCGTGCAATTTGGCGAGGCGAGGCAATTGACGAGCACGCTCGCGCGGACCCGCCCTCCCAAAGCAGGACCGCGGAGGGTAAACGCAAACCGGACCACTGCCGAACTCTACATGGATTTGGGCGGCGCCAGGGACAGGATTTTGGAGGAAACCGGTCCGGTTGCCAGTTGTAACTGAGGCACGGTCGCAATGATGAACTCTTTCACGCGCTGAAACGCCGCCTCCTCCTGTCCCGGCTGACAGACGGCAAAACAACTGACATAAGCCCAGCGTTGGAGGGTCCCCGTGCGAATCAAGTCGCGAGCCATCCACCACATCCGCTGAAGATGGTCGGCCGTCAGTTCATTGTCCG
>QHPA01000092.1 GCA_003218935.1 Verrucomicrobiota bacterium | reverse complement strand
AGAGCGGTTTGCGTTTTCATGTGTCGCGGTGGCTTGTAGGACAACCTAGCCGTCTCCGTTCAACACAGCAAGTCCGTCCGCCCAGGCGCGTAGCCTTCGGTCCGCGATTCAGTCGAACAGCTGAAGCTGCGTGTCCGTTGGGCGGCGAAACGCGGATATGGAAAGTTTGGGGCGATGATCCTCCAGGCCTGCTTTGCGGCAGGTGACCTGGAACAGCGCCTCGATTTGTTCGGCAAAAATCCCTTCGCCAACCATCCGTTTGCCGAACCGGGCATCATACAGCTCGCCGCCGCGAACGGCGCGGATGCGATTGAGCACCTTTTCCTTTTTCTCAGGGAAATGGCGCGTCAACCACTGCTCGAACAACGGCGCGACCGCGTGCGGCAGGCGGAGCAAAACGTATCCGGCAAATTGTGCGCCGGCCTTTACGGCGGCAGCAATGAGCGAGGGCATTTCGTGGTCGGTGAGTCCTGGAATGACAGGCGCGACCAGCACGCCCGCGGGGATGCCCGCTTTGGATAGAATCTCAATCGCTGCCAGTCTGCTGGCGGGCGGCGAGGTGCGCGGCTCCATCACTCTTCGCAACTCTGTATCGAGCGTGGTGATGGAGATGAACACGGCGGCAGCGTCGTGCCGCGCCAGTTCGCCAAGAATGTCCAGGTCGCGTGTCACCAGATGATTCTTGGTCACGATGGCGACCGGGTTGCGAAATTCCGCCAGCACTTCCAGACAGCGGCGCGTCAGTTTCAATTTGCGTTCGACCGGTTGGTAGCAGTCGGTCACGCCGCTCAGGGCGATGACCTTCGGTTTCCATTTCGGCGAGGCCAATTCGCGGCGCAGCAGTTCCGGCGCGTTTTCCTTCACCATGATTCTGGTTTCGAAATCGAGTCCGGCGGAGAAACCGAGGTATTCGTGAAATGGCCGCGCGTAGCAGTAAATGCAACCATGCTCGCAGCCGCGATACGGATTGACGCTGGCCTCGAAGCCGATGTCCGGGCTGTCGTTGTAGTTGATGATGGAATCGGACTGGTCTTTGAAGAACTGCGTTTGTGGCGCTGGTTCGTCCGGGTCGCTCCAGTCCGGGTCGCGTTCGAGCGCGATCCTTTCAAAGCGGTTCGGCGGGTTTTCCGCCGCGCCGCGCGCGTGAAGGGCTGGTTGGACCGGCTGCATGACTAACGAATGTGAACGCAGCAAATATGGCTCGCCTCAGCCGACAAGCAAGAAAGTGTTTGTCGTGCTTCTCACGTGAAGCGGCGGTGCCTGGTCTTCATCGGAGCCAAACGTCTCCATTGGAGAATCCATCTGGAACGACAAGAATGTCGGCTTCTGGTGGAACCGGAATTTCCTGGTCTGGCCGTGAGCATTCCAGCTCGATCAGAAACCTGAAATTAAAACTAAAGCCGGCCCGCCTTTGAAAGGCGGGCCGACAGATTGAAAAATCGTCAATCCGGATGCATCTTCGTCGCATGCCAACAGCGCTTAAAACTCTGAGCTTCGCGTTAATCTTTGCGACCGTGTTGCCTCGGATTGTCTCAGCCGAAACCATCTATTTTCTGGTGGCTGAGCCGCTGGGGAGGGTACTGCACAATGACTACGTTTATACGTTGGAAGGCAAAGAGTCTTTGGCCAGCACGAACTGGTTGGCGCTCCCCGGCGCGGCTTGGCCGCTCAAGACCAATCACTGGGCGTTGCCCCTGGCGAATGCGCCGGCGCGGTTTTACCGGGTCAGGGCAGAATCACCCATTTTGAATGCAAATTTCACACGCCAAAGGGTTGCTCCCGATCCGCGAATTCAAGCTCGCTTGTTTTGGGACTGGAGCAAAGACTGAATCTGCGCCTTCGAGATCGACGCGCAGATTCGGTCTTTAACGTGCGCGCGCGTCACGCCGCCGCCGCCACCGCCGTCACCGCCGCCGGCGCTGCTGCCGGTTGAGGCGTCCACTTGGGCTTGATGAAGTTCTCCCAGATATTATTGGCCGCTTTTTCCCCTCGTCCCTCCAGGCTGATCAGGTCCAGGAAGGTCTGGATGGGAGAAGTCACCTTGACGTGCTCGAAAAGCTCCGCCCCGCGCAACACCCCTTCGTCATACGGAACCCAGAGACTCACGTTGCCCTTTCCTTTCGTTTCGGTCAGGTCCAGGGCGGAGATGATTTTGCTGAGGTCCGACGCCGCGTAGGCAGAGACGCGATTGTATTGGAGGAGCGGGTCGAAGCGCATCGCCGCCGAGAAGCCCATCAGCGCGTAGGGAATGACCTGTTCCTGACAGACGGACGCCAGCATGGTTTCGATCTCGACGACGCTCTTGGACGAGGAGAACACCCGCTCGACGCTGCGACCGGGCAGATAGTTTTCGGACCAGTCATCCAGCAGCAAGTCCGGCCGACTGAGACGGAAGCCCTCCTTGAACTCCTCGAGCCATTGGTGTTTGCTCAACTGATTTTTGACGCCGAGGGCCTGGCCGGGCGTGACGAACGCCTCCATCGCCAGGTCCCAGGTTGTCCACAAGTGTTGCGGCTGGAGGAACAGCACGCGCAACACGCGCTCTACGCGCGGAGAGTACCACGAGCAAAAATTCTTTTTCTTCGACGTGGGAACGATCCGGCCCGTTTTGCTGATGAAGACGAAATCAAAGTTCAACCGGCAGTTGCCGGAGAGGTCCAGGTAGCCGACGCCTTCCTGCCGGCAAATCCTGGTGGACATGGGAGTGAGGAACGGGGCGACGACGAGTCCGTACGCGTCGGCGTAGGTCTGTTGATATTCGTGGAGTTTTGTGATCGCCTCGCGTACCAGCCTGGGTTGTCCGTTTTCCTTGACCACAGCCAGGATCGCGGTCTCTTGTCCGCGCACTCGGATGCGCGCCACGATTTCCGGCCGAGCCGGGTCCGCGATGACCCGCTGCTCTACTTTATCCACCTCGACGAATGGGATTTCGGTCAAGCATTCGCAGAGGATTTGCTCGATGGCTTCGTCGGTGGCCACGTCTTTTGGCTGCGCTTTTTTAGTCTTCATTCTTGGTCTTCGATTTTTGTGTTTAGAATTGTGCTTCGGCATCGCCTCTGCCTGAGCAAGAGCGATTCCAGCCTGCGCTGATCCCGGTCCTGGTTTGAGAAAGCCTTTGTCGACGGCCCTGTCCGGCGGAGCGGATCGAGCGTCCGATTTCCCGCCTGTCTCGCAAACGGACACACTGTGACCACAATCTACACCCGCCGTGAACCAACTCCGCCTACGCCGGCTCCGAAAGATGCGATGACGTCTCTCGCCGCTCCGTAACCGACCAGGTCTCCCTTCTTGGCTTGACCTGGTCCGGTGCGCAGTTAAAAAGAATTCGCGTGATCGCAAGTTTCGGAATGAAGCGTGCTGTCAAAAGCGGGTCAACAATTGTTTTTTACCATGAAACGTCCATTGTTGTTTTGCGTCGGCGCCGCCGGGCTGAACATCATCGCGGCGACAATTTGGGCCCAAACTTCCCTCAGCTCCGGTCATTTTTATTTTCGCTTTCCGCAACCGGCCGTGTATCACCTCGAGGAGAGCGCCGTGGCACGGCAGAGCGCAGACGCAAAGGTCGAGTGGCTGAAAGGCTGGCCGCAAAACGGGTCGACCAACTTCGTGGAATTCGGCAGCCGCGTGGTGCTCCACGTTCAGTCCACCAACAGCCTGCCGCGTCTGCTGGCCGGAAGCCCGCTGACCCTGTCGCGCGTGGTCGCCGGCAACGTGTTCATTTTTCAGGCGCCGGACGCGCCCGCCGCCGCGCGCGAGGCACAGCGCCTTGCCGCGGACCCGGAAGTCTTGGCCAGTTATCCGGTCGTGCGCCAGGCGGCGGCGTTGCACGGCCCGTATGCGCCGCAGCCCGACGATCAGTATTTCACTGAACAATGGTATTTGGAACAGCGTAACGCCAACGGCGCCGCCGCCGGCCCGGACTTGAACGCGCGCGCGGCCTGGCCCTACACGCGTGGCGAAGGCGTTGTGGTGGCCGTCGCCGACGTCGGCGTCGAATCGGCTCATCCGGACCTGGCGCCGCGCATGGCGGAGGCGCTGAACCACAACTTCAGCGATTCCAGCGCCGGTAGCCGGCCGTTCGGAGGTGACGTCAATTGGGCGCACGGGACGGAAGTGGCCGGCCTGATCGCGGCGGAGGGCGGCAACGGGCGCGGCATGATCGGCGCGGCGCCGGAGGCGCAACTGGCCAGTTGGGTGATCTTCAACACCAACCAGACGCTCGTCAGCGACGAGCAGTTGATGGACATGTATCAGTTCGCCTCGAACGTGGTGAGCGTGCAAAACCACAGTTGGGGGCACAGCCGAGAAGTTCAGGAAGCGCCGACGTTGCTGGAGCAAATCGGCATTTCCAATGCCGTCACGTTCGGGCGTGGCGGGCGCGGCGTGATCATGGTGCGCGCCGGCGGGAATTTTCGGACGCGCGGCGACAACGCGGACGATGACGGTTATTTGTCCGATTCGCGCATCATCGCGGTCGGGGCGGTGCGAGTGGACGGCCGTGCGGCCAGCTATAGTGAGCCGGGCGCGTGCGTGCTGGTGGCCGCGCCCGGCGGCGAAAAGGGTTTCGGGCTGTTTACTACCGACTTGCTGGGGACGAACGGAGCGAATCGGGTTCTGTTTCTGCCGCCGAACGAGGACTTGTCGGACTACGTGTTTAACAATTTAGCTTTCAGCGGCACGTCAGCTTCCGCGCCGCTGGTGTCCGGTGTCGTGGCGCTGATGTTGTCCGCGAATCCGAACCTGACTGCTCGCGACGCACAACAAATCCTGATTCTGGCGTCGCGGCATTTTGATCTGGCCGATCCTGATGTGGTCACCAACGGCGCCGGCTTCCGCGTCAGCCACAACGTGGGCTTCGGCGTGCCGGACGCGGGTCAGGCGATCTCACTGGCGCGGGGTTGGTCGAATCGTCCGCCAGCCACCAGCGTCACGCTGGCGGCGACAAACACTGCTGCGATTCCCGACGACGGTCTGCGGCTGCTGATCACTGGCAACGGCGTGCCGAGCAACCTGGCCTCCATCCGCACGCTGCCGGGGACCGGCCCGCACGCGGACACACCCACGGCCATGTTGCCGCTGGTTGACGTGGGGCTGGCCACCAACCCGATCACCGCCAACCTGACCAACAAGGCCGCGTTGATCGAGCGCGGCACAAATAATTTTGCTGACAAGATCAATTTCGCCGCGCAAGCCGGGGCCGCCTTCGCGGTGGTTTATAATTTTGCCACCAACACGAGCGGCAGCGGCGCGCCGGGCGGCGATCAACTCATTCCCATGGGCGGGACGGACTTCACGCCCATCCCGGCGGTGTTCATCGGCAACAGCGACGGCGTGGCGCTGAAAAATCTGTTTGCAACGAACAGCGACGCGCTGGCGCAAATTCATCTTGAAACGACGAACTACCTTTTCACCGTGACCAACACGCTGGTCTGCGAGCACGTGGCCGTGCGCGTGCAAACGGACCATCCCGCGCGCGGCGATCTGCGTATCACGCTGGTTTCGCCGCAAGGCACTCGCAGCGTTCTCCAACGCTACAACAGCGACACCAACGCCGGCCCGGCGGATTGGACTTACTACTCGACCCACCACTTCTTGGAGAGCAGCGCCGGGACCTGGACGCTGGCCTTCAGCGATGAATTCCGGGACGCCACCGGCTCGGTTCAACTGGCCAGCCTGATCATCGAAGGCGTCGCCATCACCGACTCCGACCACGACGGCCTCGATGACGGCTGGGAAAAGGCGCGCCTGGGCAACAAGCTCGATTACGGGCCGCAAGATGATCCTGACGGCGACGGATACAGCAACGCGCGCGAGCAAGTCATGGGCACGGACCCGCTCACGGCCGACGTGGCGTTTCAACTCGACCTTTCGCCGTGGGACAAAAAACTGGCGCGTCTGAGCTGGCCCGGCGTGGGGAACATGGATTATGAAGTGCTGGCCGGGACGAACGTCGCCGCGTTGACGCTGCAAACCAACCTGCCGGGCCGGTTCCCGGAGACCGAATGGCTCACGCCATACACCAACGCGACCCAACAGTTTTTCCGCGTGCGCTCCATGCCGGCGCCATGATGCCATTCCGTTCTCACGCTAAAGTGTGCCCGGCCGGGCGGCGCGCCGGTTTGTTCGGCGCAGGCCGGCTTTTGTTTTGTCTGTGGCTCGCCCAAGAAATCGGCGCTGCGCAAACTGCGGTCTCGTTTTCCTCGCAAGTTTTGGCGCCGGCCTATCGCGCCGACCGGATTTTGATCCAACCGAAACCGGGAGCCAGTCTGGCCGTGCTCGCCTCCTTTCATTCGTCGCTGAAGAGCGAGGTGTTGCAAACGTTTGAAGGAATCGGAGGCTTGCAGGTGTTGCGTGTGCCGGAAGGGGAGACCGTGCAAAGTCTCATCGCCAGATATCAGCAGAGCGGCCTGGTCGAATTCGCCGAGCCGGATTACACGGGGCGCGTGTTTGCCACGCCCGATGACCCCAAATATCTGGACGGCACGCTTTGGGGATTGAATAACGCCGGACAAAAGGGCGGCACGGCGGACGCCGATATTGACGCGCCGGAAGCCTGGGATGTGCTGACTTCAGCCAGTAACATTGTGGTCGCCGTCCTGGATACCGGAGTGCGGTACACGCATGAGGACCTGGCTGCGAACATGTGGGTGAATCCGACCGACGGCAGCCACGGAACCAACGCCCTCGCCGGGAGCAACGATCCGAGCGACGACAGCGGCCACGGGACCATGATTGCGGGAATTCTCGGGGCGGTGGGCAACAACGGAAAAGGCGTGGTGGGCGTGGCGTGGGGCGTGCAAATCATGGCTTGCAAGTGCTTCGATAATTTTGGCAGGGGGGACGTCTCGGCCGCCGTCGCTTGTCTTGATTACGCCCGAGTCAATGGGGCGAGAATCATCAACGCAAGCTGGGGGTTCACCAACTCCCTCGCGTTGTCCAACGCGTTTTACACTGTGCGCAACGCCGGCATCATCGTGGTCGCCGCCGCGGGCAACAGCAGCGCGGACATTGATGTCACTCCCACCTATCCCGCGAGCTACGATTTCGACAACGTGATCTCGGTTGCGTACACGACGCGCAACGATGCTCTGGGCACAAACTCCAACTTCGGCGCAACCAGCGTTGACCTTGCCGCGCCGGGAGAACAGATTTATTCAACCTTCGGAGCGACGGACACTTTTTATTTCTCCAACACAGGCAGCTCCTTTGCCGCGCCGTATGTCACCGGCGCGCTCGCTTTGATGCTGGCCAAATATCCCGCAGAGAGCTATCAACAAATCATTGCCCGCGTGCTGAACGCCACTGATCCCTTGCCGTCGCTCGCGGGCAAATGCGTGACCGGCGGCCGCCTCAATTTGCGAAAAGCGCTCAGCCCGCCGATCAACCTGGCAGCGCTTTCATCGGCGGGCGGCGGGCCATTTCAATTGCGCGTGTCCGCCGATCCGGGCCGGACTTGCGTGATCGAGGTCGCGACTTACCTGACGAATTGGTCGCGCACCTTCACCAACACCACCTCGGCCAATGGAACGTTCGATTTCACGGACGACACGTCGGTGGGTTCGGCGCAGCGGTTTTATCGCGCCGTCTCTTCGCCGTGATCGGTGTGGCGCAAGCGACAATTCCGTCGCTACTCCAGGTAGCCTTTTTCCGGCGTCAGACCGTGGCGTGACAAAGCCTCGCCGGTAGCGCGAATCACTTCGGCGGGCAAACAGCCGCCGGCGTGCAGCCGTGGCGGCGTGGCAGCCTGCGCTCGGGGACCGTGGGCAAGAAAGTGGTCCATTGCCTT
>QHPA01000091.1 GCA_003218935.1 Verrucomicrobiota bacterium | reverse complement strand
GCAGGCTGGGGTCGGCGCAAACCGTTTTCACGAACAGGCTAGTGCCCAGCACGTTTCCGCGCGCGTCGAGGATGTCGCCGCGCCGCGAGGGATGAATGATGGTGCTCTCTCTTCTCCCGGCGGCCTCACGGCTCAAGTCGTCATGCCGCACCACCTGCAGATCCACCAGCCGGAACCCCAGCCCCGCGAAGGCCGCGACCAGCAACAAGGCCATCAATGCCAGCCGGCAGTATTGTGCCGACCGGACTACGATGGTGAGTCGCTTGTGTTTCTCTCGTTTCAAATCTATGGCGCCGGTGAAGCGGCGGTTCGGCGCTCCGCGTATTGTCGTTCGGCCGGATGCATCGACAGAATCGATTTGTCCGCCGGCGTCGGCGGCGCATCCACCAACCGCACGATCTGCGTCGGCTGCGCCATGCTCAGCCCAAGGTTTAATTCCTTCAGCCGTGTTTCAAGCGATTTGGGCGACTGTAGTTCCGCAAGGTGCCGGCCAAGTTGACTGTTTTGCACGCGTAAAAGGTTCAGCCGTTTTTCTTTTTCCGCTTTCTGGCGGCCCAATTCGAGGAGTTGATTCTGCTGCCAGACATAACCGACGCCGGAGCCGCCGATAAAAAGGCAGATGAGCAAGGCCTTAAGGGCCGGCCCGAAACGGACCGCCGCCGACTGGTTCTTTCGATTTCGCGCCATGCTACATTTTTTCCATCACCCGTAGTTGCGCGCTGCGCGCTCGCGGGTTTGCAACGATTTCGTCCGGGCTCGGCTGAACCGCCCGCCGGCTCACCCATTTCAACTCTGGAGCAGCCGGCTCGCGCAGTTCGGGAACGTCCGATTCGCCCTTCACGACGTAATCGCGCGAACGCTCGCGTCCGAACTCTTTCACCAGGCGGTCTTCAATCGAATGAAACGTGATGACGGTCAGCCGCCCGCCCGGCTTCAAAATCCTCATCGCTGCTTCAAGCCCGCGTCGCAAAGAGCCGATCTCGTCGTTGACCGCCATGCGCAATGCCTGGAAAACGCGCGTCGCCGGATGCGCCCGTTTGCCACGGCGGGGCGAGATTCGTTCGATTAGCTCCGCCAGTTGGCGCGTCGTTTCGAACCGGCGTAAACGCCGCTCGCTTTCAATCGCGCGCGCCAACCGGCGTGCCTCGGGTTCCTCGCCCAGGTCCCGAAAAAGCCGCATTAATTCCTCTGCGCCCGCCTCGTTGACCAGTTGAGCCGCCGTCAACGCCTGCCGCCTGTCCATCCGCATGTCGAGCGGGCCGTCCTGCTGAAAACTGAACCCGCGCTCCGCCCGGTCGAGCTGTGGCGAACTCACGCCCAGATCGAGCAAAACGCCGTCGCCACTCCCCGCCTCCAACCAGTCGGCCAATTCCGCAAAGTTTCCGCGCCTCAACTCGAAGCGACCCGCGAACTCCGCCAGACGCAAAGCAGCCAGCTCCAGCGCCGCGTCATCGCGATCGCATCCAAACAACCATCCGCTTGGCGCGCTCGCTTTCAGAATGGCCGCCGCGTGTCCAGCTCCGCCGACTGTGCCGTCGGCGTAACGGCCGTCCGGCCTCGGCTTGAGCGCCGCCAACACCTCCGCCACCATCACCGAGTTGTGGGCGTAGTGTGGCACCGCGCCTGGACCGCTTAGACACGCACCCGCTCGGAATCAAACAACCGCGCCGTCAAACGCCTCCAAGCCAGGCCTGTCAACTCCGCCCTGAACCATCGCGGTCCACGTGGTTTTTGCGCGCCCGAATGCTTCGTTTCAGGTTTCCCCGACACGACTTCCAAATCGGCATCGCTTAGATCGTTTCGCACGGGCTTTACTGCGTCGAGCGACAACTCCGTTTGCGCCAGCGGCAGTGAATTGGTCTTCTCCGCTGGCTGGGTCCCGAAAGGATTGTTGCGCAGGCGGAACCAGTTCGTTGAAGCTGAAATGGCGTTCACACAAACGGCGCTCGGCGGTTTCGTCGAACCCGTAGTGACAACCTCGGCCGTTGATCCAGCCAAAGGCGAAGTTTTTCCCTGAATTAAATCCAACTCCGGATCCCGGGGCGCGCTTTCAATTCCTGAGGCCGTGGTCCTGGGTTTCGGTTTGTCAGACTCGTTTTGCGTGAGCGCTTCCTGCGGTTTTCTTTTTGGCGCCAGCGAAATCGGTCGTCCCACGGGCGCGAATTTCGGCAGCAAATTCTCGTCCGCCATCTTGTATCGCGGTTGGGTCCTGCCACCCACCAGACTTTGGCTCACGCTTAGCAACTTTATCAGGCTCATACGCTTTAAATCAGTTTGAACGCTTCAGGCAACAGTTCATCGTCCACCGCACTCGCGCTTTGGTAACGTTCTGGGTCCCATATTTCGAACCGATCCAACAAGCCCACCAACATTGCTTCCTGGCCGATGGCCGCCGCTTTGGCCATTGCCTCCGGCAAACAAATCCGGCCCCCTTTGTCCAGAGTAACGCGGTCGGACTTTTTTCCGAGCAACCGGCGCAGCGTTTCCGCCTTCGGATCCGCGAACGGCATCGCCTTGAGTTTTTGGACCAATGCCTCCCACTCCTTCGGCGGCAACACCAACAAACAGGCCTCGGGCATTACACCCTTTGGCCAAAGCACCAAGGTCAGCACCTCGGTTTCGGGCGTGCGCCACTTGGCCGGGATCTGCACCCTCCGCTTCTCGTCCACACCGTGGCGATAGAGCGAATTGTAATAAACCGGCTCGCTGCTCGGCTTTGATGGCATCGATCATTCGTTGAGCACTAGGCACTTAGCCATTTATGCCCCACAACGACCCACTTCTACACACTCTGCCCCACAATGGTCAACCTTTATCTCACATTTATTTTTTCACAGGTTATTCACCCCTCCGCCCTCCTGTGCAAGGGGTGGCAGAAGCGACAAAACTTTGAGCCAACGCAGCGACGGCTCGCCTCACGTCCATGTCGCTTTCCACTTGCCTTGCTTCTAAACGGCGACGCGTTAGTGTCATGTCACAAAATACCCGTTCAATGTGAACGTTCCGCTTTCCCCTCACCCGGCCTTCGGCCACCCTCTCCCCATCCAATGGGGAGAGGGCAGGGTGAGTGGGCGCTGCTGTTTCCAGCTCGGTCGCCGTCATTGTAAAGAAGCGTTAGGGACACCACACTAGACACGCACCGTGCGCACGGCCGATTTCGATTATTACCTGCCGCCCGAATTGATCGCCCAAACGCCGGCTGCCGAGCGCGACCAGTCGCGTTTGCTGGTGCTGCAGCGCCCGGATCGTCTTATCTCCCATCGGAGGTTTCGCGACATTGCGCAGTACCTGCGTGCCGGCGAGGTTCTGGTCTTGAATGATTCTCGAGTCATTCCCGCCCGACTCCACGGAACCAAAGCGGCAAGCGGCGGACAAATTGAAGTCCTGCTCGCGGAGGAAAACGCCGTCAACGATTGGTGGGTGATGCTGCGTCCGGGCAAACGCGTGCGCCCTGGCACCAAAATTCTTTTTCTGAACCGCAGCCGAGCGCCAACGGAAGTGTATGCGACGATAATTCAAAAAAACGACGAAGGTCATTGCCGGCTTCGGTTTTCAGGAACGCCGAACATCATCGAAGCGCTGGACGGATTGGGCAACGTTCCGTTGCCTCCCTACATTACGCGCGAAACATGGACGGAGTCAGTGGAGGATCGCGAGCGCTACCAGACGGTCTATGCCCGAACCTCAGGGTCGGTCGCCGCGCCGACCGCCGGACTGCATTTCACGGAAAATTTGCTCAATGAAATTCGTTCACGTGACGTGCAAGTTTGTTTCGTCACCCTCCACGTCGGTCCGGGAACCTTTGCCCCAGTGATAAGTGAGACAGTGGACAAACACGTCATGCACGCAGAATCATTCCGTCTCAGCGCGACGTCCGCCCAGGTCATCAATCAAGCGAAGCAAACGAATCGTCGCGTTGTCGCCGTCGGAACGACAACGGTGCGCGTGCTGGAAAGTATCGCTGCGGAAAACCAGGGCCGAGTGGTCGCATGCCAGTGACTCACCCGCATTTTCATTTATCCCCCCTATTCTTTCAAAATTGTGGATGCGTTATTGACCAACTTCCACCTCCCGCGATCATCGTTGTTGATGCTCGCAAGCGCCTTCGCGGCTCCGGGCGGAACGCACGGCAACGACATTATTTTATCCGCGTATGCCGAGGCGATTTGCGAGCAGTATCGGTTCTACAGCTACGGCGACGGGATGCTGATTTTATGAAGCTCCCGTTCGTTTTCATCAACATGGCCATGACCGCCGACGGGAAAATCGCCACCGCCAATCGCGCCGTGTCCACTTTCAGCAGCAAACACGATTTCGAACATTTGCTGGAACTGCGCGCCACGGCGGACGCGGTGATGTCCGGCGCGCGAACTGTCAACGAGCAGGTCGTCAATCTCGGCCCTGGCCCCGCCAGATTCCGCCGGCTTCGGTTGCAAAGCGGTCTTGCCGAATATAACCTTCGCGTCGTCGTGAGCGGTTCCGGCTCCATCAATCCGGACGCCGAAATCTTCCGTCACCGCTTCTCCCCCATCATCATCCTGACTACCGCGCGCGTCGCCGAACGAAAGCTGCAACGACTCCGCGCTGTGGCCGACGCAGTGACAACCCGTGGCGAAAACGAAATCGACTTTCATGGTGCCTTTGAATGGCTGAGCGAAAAATGGAACGTCCAACGGCTGCTCAGTGAAGGCGGCGGCGAACTGAACGGCGCTCTGTTTCGCGCGGGGCTGGTCAATGAATTGCATCTGACCATTTGCCCGAAAATCTTTGGCGGTCGCAACGCCCCGACGATCGCTGACGGAACCGGAGTGAGGAATTTGGCCGGCGCAACGCGCCTCAAGTTGAAATCAATGAAACGCATCGGCGATGAACTCTTTCTCGTTTACGACGCGCGCAACAGGAACAGTTGAAGGGAGTTTATCCTGGCTCTTCGTCGGTGGGGCGAGCGAGCGTCCATCCTCCGCACTTGTGCTACGGGTCCTCGCTGCGACCCGGTGATTGCTTTGTCTCCACCCAACGCGCGAAAAGCCACAACAAATCGCTGAGACGGTTCAGATACACCATGATCTCGGCGTTTTGCAGTTGATGGGTCTCCTGCAACGCGCAAACGCGGCGTTCAGCGCGACGGCAAGTGGAGCGCGCCGCATCGAGCGCAGCCGAATTCAGGGTGGCGCCCGGTGTGGCCCAGCCATGACAGGTGATGTTTTGCGATTCAATTTCGCGCACCAATTTCTCCAGTCTGCGCGTCAACTCTGCCGTCACAAGCGAGTAACCGTCTTTAACGTATCGAGGTAAATCCTCAACCCCCGTGGCCAACTCCCCCATCAACGTCACGAGGTCCTTTTGAATATCCTGCAGGTTGTCGCGAATGAACTCGTGTTCGGCCGTCGCACGGGCCAGGCCGAGCGCGGTGTTCAACTCGTCCACACTGCCGTAAGCCTCGACGCGAGGATGGGACTTTGACACGCGGCGGTTATACATCAGCCCGGTGGTGCCCGCGTCTCCGGTTTTTGTGACGATGCTCATGCGGTCCAAAAGTGAGATGCGGAACGTGAAACGTAAAGCGCGAATCGCGAGAGGCTGGGGGAGAGGGGCGCCTTCCATCGAATTGGTGCGGGCTAATTGGAATCCCCTCTCCCTTACCCTCCGCCACTCCTCCGTCGTTGGGGAGAGGGAATCAACCAGCGGCATGGTGTCAAGAAGCCCGCGTCCGATGCCCGGTCGCCGAGGAAATCAGGCGGAAACATTGAAACCTCCGCTGGACCCGCCTCCCGGTGCCGGCGGCTACGGCGGAGCGGAAATTCCCGGCACATCCACCTTCCATGCCGGCTCGGTCGGCACGCCGAGAAAGCGTCTGGCCAGTTCGTCGAAACGCTCCACTTCGTCGGTGACGAACGGTTGAATGACGCCCGGGCGTCGCCGGCCTTTGTGGAGCAGCTTCGTGCCCTGCAAGCGTTCGTTCAAAAATTGCGCGCAACTTTCCGCTGAATCCACCAACGCCACGTCGTTGCCTGTGACGGCGCGAATCGCTCTCTTCAAAAGCGGGTAATGCGTGCAGCCGAGCACCAGCGTGTCGATGCCACGACGCAAGAGCGGCGAGAGGTAGGAACGCAGAATAGCCAATGTCACTCTCTGGTTCGTCCAGCCTTCTTCGACCAACGGGACCAATAATGGACAGGCGCGAGCGAAAACTCTTGCCGCGTCATCGCGCGCCAGAATCGTGCGACTGTAGGCCTGGCTGCGAACGGTAGCCGCCGTGCCGATGATCCCGATGCGACGATTTTTTGTTTTCTTCAAAGCCGCTTGCGCGCCGGGAATGATCACACCGAAAATCGGCACGCCGAATTTGCGTTCCAACGTAGGCAGGGCCCACGCGGAAACGGTGTTGCAAGCCACCACCACCGCTTTGACATTTTGCTGAATCAAAAACTGCGTGTCCTCACAGGCAAAACGCACGACGGTGCCGGGCGATTTCGTCCCGTAAGGCACGCGCGCGGTGTCGCCAAGATAGACCAGGTCCTCGTGCGGGAGCGCGCGATGAATCTGACGCACAACAGTCAGGCCGCCAATGCCGGAATCAAAAATGCCGATTGGCAATTCCGTCTTTGGGTTCATCGCTCCACCAGCCGTTTGAAGGCAAGGATGCCGTCCGCGATGGCCTGCGCCAACTGCTGGCGGTAATCCGGGTTGAAAATCTTTTTCGACTCCGCCGGGTGCGACATAAAACCGGCCTCGATCAGCACGGCCGGGACCTGCGCGTCGCGGAGAACGGCGAAGCGGGCCCGCTTCACGCCACGATCTTCCACGGCCAGGCTTCTGACCATGGCCTTTTGGATCAGGTAGGCCAGCAGCATGTTTTTTGAGTCCACGCGGTTCCCGGTGAACGCGCCGGTGTCGGGCCAATCGCCACGCGCATTGGTTGAACTGGCCCCCGCCGGCGTCAGGCAATAGACCTCCACGCCCTTGACCTGATCCTTTTCGGCGATAGCCGCGTTGAAATGCAGACTCACGAACAAATCAGCGTCGCGCTGTTTGGCGATCTCCGGCCTCCGGGGCAACGGAACAAAGTTGTCGCCATTGCGCGTGAGGGTGACCTTCAACCCGGCACCGGTCAACCAGTCGCGCACCTCCCGCGCCAACAGCAGCGTATATTCCTTCTCCTGCCTGCGGCTCTCCTTGTTGCCCGGATCTCTGCCGCCGTGGCCGGGGTCGAGACAAACGCTCAGGATCGGCACGTTCACCCTGTTCTTTGGCGGAAATAACACCGGTTGCACGGTCGTCTGCAAATCCAACAGCGAGATAAATACGGCTCCGTTGCGCAAGGCAACCGGGGCGGAGAGGTACACCGTTATGCCGTTGATCCCGGCTTTGTGTGAATCGACCGTGAATTCCAGCTTTGACCACGAGCTCGCCAATTGCACTTCCTCGTTCCGTCGCGTCCAGAACATTTGAAAACGGTACGCCTCGGCCCAATCGGTCAGTCGAATGTAATCGCTGCCAAAGAGGCGCGTGCGCTCCAGTTTGCCTGGCGCGTTTTGCGCGGACGCAGTCAGCAAACCGGTCAGCAACGCAAGCGCCGCAGCCGCCAGTTTCATGAACGCGCGCAATCTGCGCGTCTCGAGGCAGCGTTTCAAGGCAATTGCTGAAAGCCACCCGGGTTCCTGTATTTTGGGGTTGAAAACCGTTGACGCTTCCATGCTCGCTGCCTAGATTGGCCGCCTAAAAATTAAGATCGAACGCACGTACTGAAGAACATCGTTGCAACAAACATGACCACCCCAACTACTCCCGCCAAAGGTTTGGAAGGCGTCGTCGCCGCCTCCACCCGCCTGAGCGACGTCCGAGGCGATATTGGTCAGTTGATCTACTGCGGTTACGACATCAATAAACTCGCCGGCAACGTTACGTTCGAGGAAATAATTCACTTGCTGCATCACGATCATCTGCCCAACCGCAAGGAACTGGACGAGCTGAAAGGTTTGCTCGCCGCCAAACGCGAACTGCCCAAAGGCGTCGTCGAAATCATCAGGAAATTTCCCAAGGACACACCGCCCATGTACGCCATCCGCACGGCGGTCTC
>QHPA01000525.1 GCA_003218935.1 Verrucomicrobiota bacterium | reverse complement strand
GCACACCTGGCTCAAGATCACCGGAAATCTGCCCGGTGAATCCACGCCGATGGAACTGGCACAGCTCGCCGCTCGACACCCGGGCGCGACGATCGTTTGCGGCCACTCCGGTGGCGATTGGGAGCGCGGCCTGCGCGCGATTCGGCCGCACAAAAATGTCCATGCCGAACTGGGGGGCGGTGATCCGACGGCTGGTGTGACCGAGATGGCTGTGCGCGAACTCGGCGCCGAACGCGTCATTTATGGCAGCGATGCCGGTGGACGGAGCTTCGCGTCGCAACTGGCGAAGGTGTTCGGAGCGGGCATCGCGGAATCAGCCAAACGGCTCATCCTCGGCCGGAACCTAAAGCAGTTGCTCAATCCGATCCTGCAACAGAAAGGAATCAGCGTGTGACGATGTTCAGAAGAACGGCAGCGCGCGCGCCTCGCGTGCTGCGTTCAGCGCCCTCGCCGAAGGGCCTCGATCGGTATGGCGCGGCCATTGCAGCCGAGGCGGCTGCGCTCCCCGAACTCAATCGGCGCGCTTTTCTCAAGACCACGGCGTTGGCCAGCGGCCTCACCGTGCTCGGACTTGAAGCAGGGGCAGTCAAGCAGATGCCGAATGCGCGGTTGGAACTCATCGACGTGAACATCAACCTCTCGCGCTGGCCGCTGCGTCGTTTGCGCGGCGACGACACAGACGCGCTCGTCGCCACGCTCCGCCGTCAAGGCGTCGTGCAGGCGTGGGCGGGCAGTTTCGACGGTCTTCTGCACAAAGACATCGCCACGGCGAATGGGCGGCTCGCCGACGAGTGCCGCCGCCATGGACGCGGGCTGCTGCTGCCATTCGGTTCGATCAAAAACTTGACGATCCCGATTTCGCGCGGCTGCTGCGCCTTGCCGCTGCGCGCCGCTTGGTTGTCCAACTTGCGGTGGTGATGGAAGACGAGCGTATGATGCACCCGCTTCTACGCGTCGATCCGGTGGACACTTCCCCGCTCATCGGACTCGTCAAACAGACCCCCGGCCTCCGGCTGGTGCTCCTGAACGCATTGCGCACCCTGCGGGATCAGCAGTTGGTTGACCTCATTGCCGCAGGGCAGGTTTACGTCGAGATTTGCATGCTCGAAGGCGTTGGCGGCCTTGCGAACTTGCTCGCGCAGGCACCGGTGAGCCGCGTGCTATTCGGCTCACACGCGCCGCTGTTCTATTTCGAGTCGGCGTTGCTCAAGCTGAAAGAGTCGCCGTTAAGCGAGGAACAACTCCGAGCCATCCGTAGCGGAAACGCGCAGCGTTTCCTCGCCGCGAAGCGGTAGTTTGGATAGAAATTAGGGCTCGACGGAGTCTCGCCCCACCCGGTTCATGGAGGGAACTCGATTCGACTATGCTGAGAGGAGTCACTGGCCGGTGGGAATTTCCCAACCGGATGGCACGGCCCTCCCTGCTCAGGAACCGCCTATCGGAGCGCGGACAGCCATGTCCGCGTGAATCAAGTCCAAGGAACTCGCAGACAAGGCTGTCCGCGCTCCGATCCGTCGCTGGTTCATGGTCCCAATGCGTGCGCAAAAGCGAAAGGATGCTGCCCACGAACTGGCTTCGGTAGGGACCATCGCGCTGCGATGTCCCGCCGGCGAATCAGCGGGCGGCATCGTTGCGCTGCTGAACGCGGGGCGGACGGCGTAGCGCGCCGTCCCACCAGGTTCAGGGGTTCAATGCGCGAAGTTTTGTTTCGGGGAATCTCTCCTGGGGGAGAGGGGAGGTGAGGACGAGCGTTTGATTCCGCAAAAGAGCGGGCGCGGCGGTTGGTAACCATGCCGCAAACATCATTTGATTTCTCACCTTGCTTTAAACTTTCCGCTTACGGCCTCGCCGCCAGTGAGGCGCAGACCAGTTCCTCGTCGCTACGGGCTCGTCACCATCGGCTCACGCCAATAAGTCCTGCCCGTCATCGGGGCCAGGGAA
>QHPA01000090.1 GCA_003218935.1 Verrucomicrobiota bacterium | reverse complement strand
AACGAGATGTCCGGCGCGCGGCAATTATCATTTCCCATCCAGAAGCCGGTGCTCGAGTCCAGCACAACGCCCAATCGCTTCGCCCGCGCGTGATGGCTGAGCGCCGTGAGTAATCGAACGCACATGTCGCCGTGCTGAAAATTGTTCTTCGGACTCATAACCAATTCCCACTCGACCACCTCGTGAATGTAGCCGTCTTCCGGAAGAGCCTGCAGCTCGGCTTCGGTCCAAAGTCTCTTGCCTTTTTCCGCGATCACGCAAAAAGTTTAGCCGCGAACCGTCGCGCTGTCGAGTCGAGTTTCGGATTGGCAAGCCACAAGGAACGTCTATACGCGGGCTTGTCAATCCATCCAATCTGACGTATCAGAAAACCCATGAGCGGGGGAAGTCAGTTAATCATTGGCCCGTGAGTTTCGGCCAATAAATACTGCACACGGCGTGGCCATGAACCGCATCATCTTAATTCTGCTGCTCGGCACGCTGATTGGCTGCTCGCGTTCCGCCGTCGTGACCCTAATTTTTATCCGCCTCCTACTCCGAAAATGGGATTGGAGGAAACGCTCGCCCTCACCCCGGCCCTCTCCCCCAGGAGAGGGAGAAGCACGCACAGTTCCCGGAATTTTCACGCCTTTGGTATGGAATTGCTTCATGGGGACTTACGTCGGCGGGTACGCGGGCTGGGAACTCCAGGCTAGGCGCGGCTAGGCGGCATCACACATTATGACTTTTCTGCGCTACTTTCTCTACGTCCTCGGAGCGGCTCTGCTGTCAGCCGTTGTTGGTGGAGCGTTTGCCTCCGTGGTCGCTCTGATTTCACCAGCGTTCGTCAAAGGGTTGTTCTCGCCGCCAGATGGTGCATCGTTGACACGATACGCAGCAGCGGTCGGGATGATTTGGGGAGTGTTTATCGGCGCAGGCGTCGTGGGATTTTGTCTTGGTTTGGTTACCCTCGTGCAGATCGCCAAAGTATTTACGAAGAAGAAGTCCGACAATGAGACACCTGTCGCCAAATACTCCGTATCAAAGGAATGATGCGCCGTGAGTGCTAACGCTTGCAGGCAAGAGCCGCCGGGCTGGGCAGTTGAACGTTTTATGGAGCGCGAACATCATCATTGCAGGCCACGTCCCGCTCGGCGGCTGCGCTTGTATGGTCGTTGACCACTTCGCACGCCTATGGAGAAAGTTGATACCAAAGATTCGTCGGTCCGACTCATCGTCGCAGCAACGCTGAATGTTCTCCTCTGGAGTTGTTTTATCGAACAGAACAGCGGGAATTATGAGTTAGGATTTTTCGGAGGAGCATTCGCGATTGTCACTGTCATGTTAATCGGCAGAGTTTTTTGGCGCGGCGCACGCTGGCAGATGGTTTTGGCTGTGGTCTTGGCTGCAGTGCCCGTCAGGGTTATGTTTCAGACGCTCAAGCTTTGCATCAAAGGTTATTGACCATGTTGTTGCCGAGGGCGCTTCAGCTGAAACGCCTGCGCGCAAAGCCCTGGTTTCTGCTGGTGCCCATGCCCCTCATCGCGGTGACACTATTGTGGGCGCAAAGCCGGCGGTTGCCACGCAATGGCAGCGATTGGCTGCTGCTCTCGACACCGGTTTTCGGGGTTCGCACAAACGCCCAAGGCGTCTGTCGGACGGTCACTTTTTCAGCTTCCAATGTTGGCCCTCGAACACTTGATTTTCAGGTACGGTGGTTTGAATGCAGAGCCGGGGCTGGCCCAGTCCTGGCTACGAACCATTTACTGGTGATAAACACTCCCTTATCACGCGGAGCAACGACCAGTCTGACATGGGACCTGCTGCGAGCGCCATCCCCGGATGGTGACCTGCTTTGTTGTTGTGAGATTTGCTGGTGGGGTCGCGAGTCATTGCTGGGACGCTTAGGTCGGGCACTTGACGGCTGGATCGACATGTTCGTCAGCGGTTGGTCGCCTCCTTGGCGGAACGAGGTCCTGGTGCACGGCGATGTCTTTGCGTCTAACTCGAGGGTGGCTGACTACTTCCGACTCGTGCATGGCCTGACGCGCAGCAAGTGGTTGGAAGAGGTCGCACAGCTTCGCTCGGCAGGCACGAACCGGGCCTGGAGGTCGTACTTTGGCAGGTTTCCCACCGCGCAGGAAGAAGTGGAATCGGAAGCAAGAAGGGCCTTTAGCTCGTTTTGTATGCAAGCAACCAACGCGGCCCAGCAAGCCGAATCGGGTAGCCGGCAGGATTGATCCTCTGTTGCGAATCACGTGTGCTGCCAGACTTCGATCGATGCGTTCAGATAGTTCTCGACTTGGTCCACCACCGTCGTCTCGTTGTACTTGCTTTGGACTTCCGCCTGGGCCGTTTCAGCCATTTGACGGCGCAGCGCGGGTTGCATTTGAAGTTCCTGGATGCGCGCCGCGAGTTCCAACGGGTCGCCAGATGTGTAAATAAGGGCATTTTCGCCGTGGCGAAACAATTCGCGCCCTCCGCCGACGCAGGCGCCGATTACCGGCAAACCGCAAGCCATCGCTTCCAACGGCACAGTGGCAAAAGGTTCTTCCCATTCGGCGGTGTAGAGCAGGGCATCGTGTTGGCGATAAATGGCGGCCAGGTCCCGGTTTTGGTTTGACACCGTCAGGAACTCGACCGGCAGAGAGTTTTGCACGACAAACGAGCGGAGTTGCGAGACGTAGTCCGATTCGCCGCGGCCGAAGATGCTCAAGGTGGCTTGCGCGTTGTTTTGTCGCAGTTGCAACAACGCCTGAGCCGCGGTCATCACGCCGCTTGCTTCGTCCAACGGGCTGACGATCAGAAGCTTTTTAACCGGCGTGGCGGACGGTTTCACTTCGCCGACAAAATGCTGCACCGGAATGCCTGGATGAATGATTTCGCCGTGGCTGACGCGAAAGCCGCTTTCTTCAGTCGTCTGTTTGAGCGCCCGGCTGCAGAAGTAAAGCCGGTCAAAACGGAATGCCGAAATGGAATTAGGTTGGACCTTCGCGATCATTGCGGGGGAGCCAAAAACTTCCGGGATGCGTTCGATTCCCCTCATCATGCGCGTGGGCGCGATGGCATCGAGTCGGTTTCGCTGGCCGGCGAGTTCAAGGCCGATGCGCGTGAGATTTGTGGCAGGCGCGTTCCACCAGCGAAGCCATGGATCCTGGCGTAACTCCTCCGCCAGCCAGCGATCGGCAACGTCGTAAACGGTGGGCAACCGGGAGTTGCGCAGCGCGAAGATCAACGACTTCGAAAGTCCAAGCAGGCTCCAGACATGGACGAGATCGGGCTGGAAATCAGCGATGACCTCGTGAAGGACGCGGTTGTTATGCTCTTCAACTTCCTGCAACTCACGGAACCGCGTGAGCAACGGGTGACCATAGACGCCATTCAAAAGCAGCCGCCGATGAACTTCTTCGTCACGCTGCTCGGTATTCAGCCCGTGATTGGAAGTCACTACCAGGGTCAGGTGCCCGCGCAGCCGAAGCGCCTCGGTGGTCGATTGGCAGCGCAAATCGTAAGTGCCGGCATGATGCGGCGGATAGAGACTGGTCAGGACGAGAATTTTCACAAGGCTGGCCCTGAGCTTAAGCGGGCCGGACGTCTTTTACCAGCTTGATTGGATCATTCACCCGGATTCGGCCGGACTTTACGACCTGCGCCATGACGCCCTGACGATTGTTTTGCATCCGCTCGCGCAATCCCTGGCAAATGGCGTCCATCTTCTCGCACGGGGTGCGCGGTTCAGCGAGGAAAAGAACGGCGCCGCCGATTTCAATTTGTTGGCCGACCACGCGATCAGGTCGATGCCGAGCGTTTCAATATTTGCGCGCACCGCGCCCGGAGGGATTATTTCCAAACCGAGCGATGCGGCGTGCTCGACGATTTGCTCTCGTTCGATCAAACTGACCTGGCGGCGGCTGGGTTGGCCGGTCGCTTGGCTGATGCGGCCAAAGTAGCGCGGCTCGCCGTCGATGCCTTTCCCAGCGACCACGTCAACGAAATCAACCGGGTTCAACGGCATGCCGGGTTTGGCCGGATGCAAGTGAAGCGAGACGACACGACCGACGAGTTCCTGTGACATAGTCAGCGGTTTATGCCTTTGTCCGGCTGTGATCGCAAGCCGGCAGTTCGACCACGCGGGGTTTGTGTCACGCCTGCTCTAAACTCCGACATTCCGGGTTCCACCTTGCTCTAACGAAGTGCCTTCCTATAATGCCGCGGTGCTCGACATTAAATCGATTCGCGAACAACCGGATTCTGTCCGCCGGCGACTGGCCACCCGCGGGGCAGGGGATGAGGCTAAGATTGATAAACTGTTAAAACTCGACGAGATACTGCGGCAATGGAACGCGGAGATTCAAAAGCTCAACGCGCAACTCAACAAGACTTCCAAGGAAATAGGCGCGTTGATGACGCAAAAAAGGACGACCGAGGCCGAGGAAAAGAAGGCGGAGGCACGACAAATTGGCGACAAGATCGCCAAACTGCAATCCGAGAAAAAAGCTCTCGAAGGAGGCAAGGAAGGAGACACGATCAGCGACTTGTTTCGCCGAAGTATCCTGTTGGAGCTGCCAAATCTCCCGCACGAAACTGTCCCCGAAGGAAAGGATGCTCAAGATAATCGCCTGGTCCGCACTTGGGGCGAAAAATCAACTTTCAGTTTCAAGCCGAAGCCGCACATTGATCTTTGCGAGAGCTTGAAGTTGGTCGATTTTGCGCGTGGCGCGAAGTTGAGCGGCAGCGGCTTTCTGCTTTTCACCGGTTGGGGCGCACGCCTGGAGCGTGCGTTGATTCAGTTCCTGCTCGATCTGCACATCACGCATCACGGGTACACCGAGGTGTCTCCTCCTTTCATCGTAGGGCGTCACTGCATGGAGGGCGTCGGTCAATTCCCCAAATTTGTTGATCAATCATACGCGGTTCGACAGGGGGTGAGAGATTTTGATTATGATTTTGACGAGCCGGACGAAGAAGACCAGGACGAGGCAGAGGCAATCGGTGTGCTGAAAGCCCAAGACTTTTTGGTGCCCACCGCCGAAGCTCCGGTGGTCAACATCCACCGCGAGGAAATCCTGAAAGAGAGCCAGTTGCCGATTCGTTACGTTGCTTACAGTCCCTGCTTCCGCGCCGAGGCCGGGGCGGCGGGTGTCGGGACGCGCGGCATGATTCGCGTCCATCAGTTCGACAAAGTCGAGCTGATCAAGATTGTCAAACCGGAGCACAGTTACGATGAGCTGGAGAAAATGGTCGCGGACGCGGAACGCGTCCTGCAATCGCTGGGGCTGCATTACCGCGTTGTGCTGTTGTGCACCGGCGACATGGGATTTGCCAGCGCCAAGACATACGACATCGAAGTCTGGGCGCCAGGGCAGGGGAGCTATCTCGAAGTTTCGAGCTGCTCGAATTGCGAAGATTTCCAGGCGCGGCGGATGAACCTGCGCTTCAAAACCGAGGCCGGAGAGAACAGATTCCCGCACATTCTCAATGGCAGCGGCACGGCGCTCGCCAGACTTTTCGTGGCTCTGGTGGAGACTTTCCAACAAACCGACGGCAGCATTTCGATTCCAGCCGCTCTTCAGCCTTACCTGAAGGCCGACCGAATTACCGCGTAAACGGATGAGTTGCTCCCTCGCCGCACGATGAAAGTCCTGCTCGCCAGCAGCGAGGTACATCCATATTCGAAAACGGGCGGGCTGGCCGACGTGGTGGGCGCGTTGGCGAAAGCGCTGGCTAAGGCGGGACTGCAAGTCGGCCTGGCCACGCCGCTCTACCAAGGGATTCTTGAAAAATTTCCCGGAATTCATCCTTCGAACCTGCGCATTGATTTGCCCCTCGGAACACGCCGGGTCGAGGGTGAAGTGTTCCAACTCGAATGGGAACCCGGGCTGACGGTTTACTTCATTCGTCAGTCCGATTTTTTTCATCGCGCCGGGCTGTATCAGGAAACAGGCGCCGATTATCCTGACAACGCAGAGCGGTTCGTCTTCTTTTCCAAATGCGTCGTGCACCTGGCTCGTTATTTGCCGTGGCAGCCGGACCTGGTGCACGTGCACGATTGGCAGGTCGGCCTGGTGCCGCTGCTGATCAAACACGCAAAAGAACGGGCCGGGTGGGGGACCGCGCCCAAAACCTGCCTTACGATTCACAACCTCGCGTATCAAGGGGTGTTTCCCAGTTCGGCCTACGAGCTGACCAATTTGCCCGAGGACTATTTCCATCCGGGAGGGGCCGAGTTCTACGGCCGAATGAATTGCCTGAAGGCGGGAATTACCTGCGCCGATTTGATCACTACTGTCAGTCCGCGTTACGCGAGGGAAATCCTGACCGAAGCGTTCGGCTGCGGATTGGACGACATCCTGCGGCAACGCCAGCGTTCACTCGTCGGCATCCTGAACGGAGTGGATTACACGGAATGGAAAACGACCGGCAATCCGTTCCTGAAGAATTCTTTTGCGCTCCGCAATCTTCGCGGCAAAGACGCCGAGAAACTTTCGCTTCAACTGACGATGGGTCTGCCCCAGGTGTCGGACCGGCCGCTGTTCGGCAACATAAGCCGTCTGGTGGACCAAAAAGGCAGCGACATTCTGCTCGGGGCTTTGGTGGAGATGCTCGCTGCGAACATGCAGTTCGTGTTGCTCGGCAGCGGTTCGCCCCTGCTCGAAAAGGCTTTCCAAAACCTTGCCCGACGCTATCCGGACAAAGCGGCCGCAAGGATCGGTTACGATCATCCCCTGTCCCATCGCATCGAAGCCGGCTGCGATTTTTATCTCATGCCTTCGCGATTCGAGCCATGCGGCTTGAATCAGATGTATAGCCTGCGATACGGCGCGATTCCGATCGTCCGTGCCACCGGCGGCCTGGATGATTCGATCATAGACCTGACGGAAAGCCTGGAGCAGGCGAATGGGATCAAGTTCTACGAATATTCGTCTCGCGCGCTGGCCAAAGCGATCCGCAAGGCGCTGGTCCTCTACGGCGAGCCGCCATTACTTCGCCACTTCAGGAAGAATGCAATATCGACGGACTTTTCCTGGGAGCGAACCACGGCGGAATACGTGGATGTCTATCGGCGGACAATGGCAGCGGCGTGAAGCGATTCTGGGTCTGTTCCTGAACCAGCTTGGGCCTGCGGGTTCGGGTGCGTACGATGAAATTCAGGGCCATCGGGTGAACTAAATATAACTAACATTGTGCGAATAAACCGAGCATGAATAGGAGGGCATGGCTTTGAGGTTCACGGCATTGTTTTGGTTGTGGCGGCGTTCGGTTGCGTCCTGGTGCGCCGCCGGTTTCAGTCACGCTACTGCGACATGAATTCTTCTAGCTCTATTGGCTCGTTTTAGGTTCTTCCGCGAAGCCGCGGTGCGATTGCGGGACTTGGTTTTCCCGCCGAACGACCCGTTAATCTGCGCGTTGAGCGTGCGGACTGCTCTAATCACGTCAGGTCGTATCTTGAGAGTGATCGTTTGCATACGTCGGCGAGAGTCCTCGTAGCTAGTTAGAAAGTCAACGGCGGATTTTTCGTTGGCCGAGGCCCGGCCCGGGTGGGAAACTGAGTGCATGAAAGATCAATTCTCCGAGTCGGACAGTCTCGAGTACGCGCTCCAACGAACCGAGCAGTTGCCGCCGTGCGCGCAGGCATTGGGTGTTGTGGCGCCGGGCGGCTCGACGGCGCCGTGGGTGAATGTTATCAATGCGCTCATGGACCCAGCCAGCGAAGCATTTGCCAAGTGGAAGGAACTGGAGTTGAAGAAGTGTGAGATCGAGGCCCGAGCGACGCGGCAGTGGAATGTTGGCTCGTTGTGGATCCTCGGGATGATTGCGGCGGCGGGGATAGCGGCGATCTTCACCGGGCAGGCCGACACGGGAAAGCAACTGCTTTGCATGGTGATTGGAGCATTCGGTGGGTATGGCCTTGCCAACGCTCGCAAAAGGTAAACTCGAGTCCCCCTGCCCTTTCGCCCCCTGCTGAGACCGTCAAACTCGCTCTCTTATGAGCGACAAAATCAAGGTCCCGCTTCACTTTCAGGTGCAGGTGGAGGAGCGTTTCCATCAGCCGGCGGACAAGCGTTGGCGT
>QHPA01000089.1 GCA_003218935.1 Verrucomicrobiota bacterium | reverse complement strand
CCGAAGCAGAGTTTCAAAGTCGGCGTAAACAGCAGGGCCAGACACTTTGAATTTGCGTTGGCAGCTTTTGCTGGTGAGTTCTTCTCCCCGGACAAGCATCGCGACCATCTCGCGCTGGCGCTCGGTCAATTGCTCCTGCACGGACGGAAGCACGATTTCTCCGGTCTGGCCGGCAGGGACGCGGAGCCGCTTCAAATCGTTGCCCGGCCCGGAAAAGATGACTTGGAAATAGCCGGTGTCCGTTGCCAGCCGCGGTTGGTCCAGGCCGTGATCAATCATCTGGTCGCGCATCCGGCGGAAGCCACTGCCGCGTTCCTCGATGCGGTGAAAGAACGAAAGACATTGGGCCAGGATGGGGTTGCGGGAACAGGGCCGGTATTTGCCTGTGCGGAGTTTTTGCAGGGTCAGCGGTGGTGGCGGCAGGCCCGGACTCGAAACAACAACACGGGCGGAAAAGACCTCCAGCATGATCTTGCGCGAACCGTCCTCGTAATCGCGATGGGCGACGGCGTTGACTAAAGCTTCGCGCAGTGCTTCCGGCGGGTACTCGTCGAGGCGGACCCGGTTAAGACCAACAATACGGATGGGATGACGGGTATTGCGATCAATGAAGGCAATCGCCTTCTCAATAGCCAGCGGCATAGGCTCGCGAATATCAGTATGATCCGCCGGGTCGGTGGCATAATGCCCGGCCGTGTCCGAATCGCTCCAGATGAGTCCGCGCGAGAGGAGACTGCGGAGCAGGTCCTCCTGGTTTCGTGGGTCCGTTTGTTCGGCGCTCGCGACCAACCGTCTTGCGGTTTCGTGGTCGAGGTCTTCCCAGCGGAGACGTTTGAGAGGCTGACGCTCGAAATCGGACGTGGCTTTGATCGTTTGTTCGGCAATTTCGTTTTCGTCCGAAGTCGGCTCAATGGAGAAACGCTCCTTCAGAATCTTCAACAGCGAGGCGCGAACTTCCTTGAGTAGTTGGAGCAAATTGCCGAAGCGTTTGTACTTCAGTCCGTCTTTGGCGATTTCCCTGATGAAGTCGGCTGTTCCCTGCTCGCGCGGGAGCGCCGCGTCGCCTTTGATGAAAGCCAGAACAGGAAGCATCTTGCTTCTAGCCACACGATACTCCTGCCGGATAATGGAGACCCCGTCAATGGCGTGGCCATATTCCTTCCAGATGATAGTCAGACAGATGTCGCAGTTGCTGAGGAGAGCGAGGCATTCCTCGGCGGCCTTCTCGGGCGAGGCAGGTTCAAACTCGTAAAGCACCGGTTCGCAATGGACTTGAAGGAATGCGTCGGTCGAGATCAGCGACAGCACCGCGAGGCGTTCGTTTTCCAGTTCCTTTTGGACGGAACTGATGAAAACCCTGAGCTTGCTCATGCGCGGCCTCCCCTGACGTGAACGAAGCGATGCGCGCAGGCGCAGCGAATTGCACGTTGACGGACATTTCGTCCGGGATTGAGCGAGCGTATTTCGCAACGTTGATTCATCTTCGCGCACTGAGCGTCCATGCGCTGATCATTATCATATCTTCACGCGGTGACGGCACGTCCAGCCACTTTTGGCCCCAAAAACCTCAAACAGTATCAGATTGCAGTATCTTCCATATCGAACAATCGTAGCCACCACTTCATCTCACACGTGCCCGTGGGGCACCACTTTGCGACCGATTCCGTTCTCGGCCTGAGGCGCGTCGGCCAATTGGTTCGGGTCGGTCCACTGCCGCACCTAGCCTGTTCTTCCCGCGGAAGACAGGCTAGCGCGGTCGGCTGTCCTACACCGGATATTCCCTGTCTGTACCGGGCGGCCGCGACTGCCGGGAAACCTGATGAAAAGTGACTGATTCTATTCCTACAAGATCGAACCACCGGTAGGTCCTTACCCCATTGAACCCACTCCCCCCCCCTGTTAGCTGTTTGGTCGGATTTGATTGATTGAACCGTGCAGGGCGCCGCGCAACAACGTAGTTTTTTCGTGTACGGCTTGGTTGTCCAGGGCACAAGTCTGGCCGTTGTCTTTCTGGGCGTTTCAGTGCTAGGGGGTTGGCTGTTCGATATCGATTGGCTTAAGCGCATTCACCCCGAATGGGCGACAATGAAAGCCAACAGTGCTTTCTGTTTCATTTGCGCCGGATTCTCACTTTGGTTGCTGAATCTCAGGCCACCCACCGAGCTGAAATTGCGCCTGGCGCAAGCCTGTGCTTTGGCCGTCACTGTAGTGGGCCTGCTGACGCTGGGAGAATATCTTTCCGGCCGTGACTTGGGAATCGACCAACTATTTATTCGGGAACACGCGGTCAAAGCCCAGGCTCTCCTGCTCGTGAGGATGGGTGCTGAGACTGCTTTGTGCTTCGTGTTTTTGGGAACAGCGCTAGTCGTTTTGGATCTGGAAACCAGCCGTGGGCGGAGGCCCTCCCAATACCTCGTCTTGGGGACTGCGATCATTATCCTGTTGGCTTTTGTCGGGAACTTCTATGGCGTCGCCGCCGGCTACGGGATTGTTTCTCGCGGGTCGGTAGCCTTTCACACCCTTGTCGCTTTCTTTTTGCTGTGCCTGGGTATTCTCCTTGCCCGGCCCGATCGTGGAATAATGGCCAACCTTTCGAGCGACAGCATCGGGGGTGTCTTAACGCGCCGGTTGTTGCCTGCGACGCTTCTCCTTCCGGTGCTGGTGGGCTGGCTCAGTTTGTCGGGTGAGCAGGCGGGCCTTTACGGACGAGCCGTCAGTTCGACGCTATTTGCCACATCGCTCCTCGTCGTTTTTGGCGGCCTTGTTTCATGGACCGCGCACACGCTGAATCGCGTCGAGATTGAGCGCTTGCGCGCCGTAGAATCCCATCAGCAGTTGGCTGCAATTGTCGAATCTTCAGATGACGCCATTATCAGCAAAAATCTGGATGGGATCATCACCACTTGGAACCGAGGGGCCGAACGGATTTCCGGCTACACGGCTGCCGAGGTAGTGGGCCAACCCATCTCTATTGTCATCCCGCCTGACCGCTTGAGTGAGGAGTCGGAGATTCTGGAACGGCTCAAACGAGGGGAGCGGACCGAACATTTCGAAACGGTGCGGAGGAGGAAAGACGGAACGCTGGTGGACGTTTCGCTGACCGTCTCGCCAGTCAAAGACAGTCATGGCCAGATTATCGGCGCATCGAAAATCGCCCGGGACATCACCGAGCGGAAGCGCTCCGAGGATCGCTTGCGCCAAAGCGAGGAGCGCTTTCGCGTTACCTTGGCCAGCATTGGTGACGCGGTCATTGTCACCGATAGCCGGGCTCATGTCACCTTCATGAATCCGGTTGCCGAACGCCTCACCGGCTACACTCTCCGAGAGGCTCAAGGACTGCCGCTGTCCAACTCGTTCAAAATCATCAACGAATCAACCCGCCAGGCGGTCGAGCTTCCTGTCAACAGAGTGCTTCAGGAAGGCGTTGTCGTCGGCCTCGCCAACGATACTGTCCTGATCTCCAAAGATGGTGCCGAACGCCCGATTCTCGATAGCGCAGCTCCCATTCGCAAGGCCAGCGGCGAGCTGATCGGTGTGGTGCTTGTTTGCCGCGACGTCACGCAGCATAGAGCTGCTGAATTGACGGCCCGCAGACTGGCTGCAATTGTCGAATCTTCAGCTGACGCCATTATCAGCAAAAACCTGGATGGGATCATCACCACTTGGAACCAAGGGGCCGAACGGATTTTCGGCTACACTGCCGCCGAGGTAGTGGGCCAACCCATCTCTATTGTCATCCCGCCTGACCGCTTGAGTGAGGAACCGGAGATTCTGGAACGGCTCAAACGAGGAGAACGGACCGAACATTTCGAGACGGTGCGGAAGAGGAAAGACGGAACGCTGGTCGACATTTCGCTGACCATCTCGCCAGTCAAAGACAGTCATGGCCAGATTATCGGAGCGTCGAAAATCGTCCGAGACATCACCGAGCGCAAGCAGGCGGAAGAAGCTTTGCGGCGGTCTGAAGCACACAAAACAGCGATCCTTCAAACTGCGCTGGACGCCATTCTCGCGGTCGATCAGACAGCCACAGTCCGTGAATGGAATCGAGGCGCGGAGAAAATGTTTGGTTATCCGAAAGAAGAAGCGTTGGGCCGGAAGATCGACGAACTGATTATTCCCGCTGAGGAGAGCGACTATTATCATGGCGCCCTCGTGGAGTATCTGGCGACCGGCGTGGGCAGTCTGCTGGGGCGGCCGTTCGAGTTGACCGTCTTGCGCCGTGACGAGACAAAGTTCCACTGCGAGTTTGCCATTACGCGCAATTCGTGGGTCGAGCCGACGGAGTACACTTGCATCAGCCGCGACATCACCGAGCGCAAGCGGGCTGAAGAAGCCGTGCGCGAGAGCGAAGCCCGCCTAGCCAAAGCCAATGAAGAACTGGAAATGAAAGTGGAGGAGCGCACCGCCGGACTGAAGGCGGCCATCGCGGAACTGGAGGCCTTTTCCTACAGCCTCTCACACGATATGCGCGCCCCGTTGCGCGCCATGCGAAGCTTCTCGCAGATAGTCATGGCGGAGTACGCTGAGAAACTTGGCGTGGGCGGAACGGATTTACTGAAAAGAGTGACTGACGCCGCCGGGCGGCTCGACCGATTGATTCAGGACGTGCTGGCGTTCAGCCAGTTGTCTGGTCAGGAAATCAAGCTGGAAACCGTGGACGCGGAAAATCTCATGCGCCAGGTGATCCAGGAGCGGCCGGAGTTCCAGCCGCCCAAGGCCGACATTCAGATCCAAAGCCCGCTCCTTCCGGTCAAAGGCCATCAAGCCTTGTTGACCCAGTGCATCACCAACTTTCTCGACAATGCCGTGAAGTTTGTTGTCCGAGGCAAGCAACCTCGCCTGATTGTGAAGAGCGAGGCTCTCGGTGACGAGGTGCGGCTCTGGTTCGAAGATAACGGCATAGGCATTGCCCAGCACATGGAGGAGCGTCTATTTGGAATATTCCAACAGTTGCATCGGCCAGGGACTTATCCCGGGACCGGCATCGGGCTGGCTATCGTGCGCAAAGCTGCCGAACGCATGAAGGGCAGGGTCGGCGTCGAATCTGAACCTGGCAAGGGCAGCCGGTTTTGGCTGCAATTACCTCGAGGAGGGTGAACTTATGAGTCAATATCCCGTTCTTTATGTAGAGGACAACGCGGATGATGTTCTGCTTCTGCGACACGCGTTCAAGCGAGCGGATATCCTGGATCCGGTCCAATTCGCGCAAGACGGCCAGGAAGCGATTGACTATTTGGCCGGCGCCGAAAAATTCTCCGACCGACAGAAGTATCCAATGCCCCGCTTGGTTCTGCTCGATTTGAAGCTGCCCAAGAAAACGGGCATAGAAGTTCTACAATGGATTCGTGAACAGCCGGCATTGAGAAAGCTGCCGGTCATCATTCTCTCCGCCTCGGCGCAAAAGTCCGATGTGGGCCGATGCTACGAGCTGGGGGTGAACGCATTTCTGGTCAAACCATCGAGTATAGATACGCTGGGGGACATGTGCCGGGCGATCCAACATTTCTGGCTGACTTACAATGTCTTTCCTCAGGACGGCAGCGGAGCGGCAGAGCCGATTCCGAAGTCAGAAGACTCCTCATCATCCTGAGGGCGAGCGTCTTGTCCGACTATAAAACGGACGGTTCTCCCACAGACACGGTGGTCAAATACCTGGGCGCCTCGCCCGTAATGTCATAAACCATCAGGCCATTGCTCTTCCAGCCTGTCTCTGAAAATTCCGACCTTTTGCCGTTGGCAGCGCACCTCGGGGACGCCACGCCGTGCCAATGGTTCTTTGAGATTTCACCCCATATCGCAAAACATTCGTTCAAGATCAAATCCCGGTCAGTGGGCACCGAGTCCTTCCGGACGGGCACCAGCGCGCGGGATGTGCGACTACTTCAAGCGAATCCGAATGGTTTGGGTGAGCCGGCCGAATAACGATTGCTTTTTCGGCTTCAGAGGGGCGGTGGGCAGGGGAGTTCCCGGCAGCGGTTCACACGGTCCGGAGCAGGACGGACAAAAGACCCTGGTCCTTCCTCCAGCAAGTCGCAGCACATGAACGCAGTCCTCGCAAAAGACCTTCTGACATTTGACGCACCTCACAATGGCCCGGACTTCCCGATGGTTGAGACAAGACAGGGAGCCGTCCGCCAAAGTCTCGGACGACGGCGGTCGTTCGAACTTCAGTTCGGGAATGGCGATATGAGCGGGTTCGGTGACCGGCAGCGATTCGAGTCGCAGTTCCGCGCTGCCCAATCGCAGTATCCGTCCGGAGGTGAGCTGAGCTTCCTGAACCGGTTGCCCGTCGATGTAGGTGCCGTTGGTTGAACCAAGGTCTCGAACCAAAACGCAGTCTTCGGACACAACAATCTCGCAATGAAAACTGGATACGGTCACATCATGGACGCGAAAATCATTGGTTGGGTTTCGCCCCAAGGTGTTGAATCCCGGCTCCAGCTCGAATGTTCCCGGATGAGTCAGACCCGTTAATACAAGCTTGTTCATAACCATCGCGCCAGCCTCGCTGACAATTTATCGTGCCGAGCGTTTATTGTCGAACCGATTCTGGCCAACGCGTGTTCTTGAATCGTCGTCACTTCGCCGGTTGATCCTTGCGCGGGAACAACGGAGCGGGTTCGCCAATGGTGTGGCCGCCATTCAAGCGGCCCCAGATCGCTTCGCTCATTTTGTCCGGCGAAACGTCGAGGCCAAGCTGCGCGTAGATTTTCTCCGCGGTCGTTGGAATGAATGGCCAGAGCAATACCGCGAGAAGACGGCAGGTCTCGGTGAGGTTATAAAGGACCTGATCCAGACGCGCCGCTTTCGATGGGTCCTTAGCAAGCTTGAAAGGGACGGACCGTTCGACGTATTGATTGCCGCGAGTCACCAGCGTCCAGATGCGCTGAAGGGCGGCTTGCAGTTGGTGGCCGCGCAGGTGCGCGAGGGTATCGTTGACGACCTGAGCCGCTTCGGGCGCGAGTTCATCGTGGCGCGGCGGCACGACGCCGGCGCGATAACTCTGAATCATCTTCAACGAACGATTGAGCAGATTGCCTATGCCATCCGCGAGTTCCGCCTTGTAGCGCGCGGCGAACCCGGCGTCGGTCCAGTTGCCGTCCGGGCCGATGTCCAATTCGCGGACGACGTAATAGCGGAACGCGTCCACTCCCCATTCGTCAATGATGGCGACCGGATTCACGACGTTACCGGTGCTTTTGCTCATCTTTTGTCCGTCCTTTTGCCACCAGCCGTGCACGAGGATTTGTTTCGGCAACGGGAGCTCAATCGCTTTGAGCGTGATCGGCCAGTAAACCGCGTGAAATTTCAGAATGTCCTTGCCGATGACGTGCAGGTCGGCGGGCCAGAGTTCGATTTCGGATTTCGGATTTCGGATTTCGGATTTAAGAGCGGCGAGCACGGCGGGATCACCCTGAGCAGCGGGGACGCTGATATAGTTCACCAGCGCATCGAACCAGACGTAAGTAACAAATTGCCCGTCGAAAGGCAGCGGGACGCCCCAGTTCAACCGGGCCAACGGGCGGCTGATGCAGAGATCTTCGAGTTCGTTGTTCTTCAGAAAGCCGATCACTTCGTTGCGGCGATGCGCCGGCTGAACGAAATCCGGATTAGCCTCAAGGTGCTTGATCAACCACTGCTGGTGCCCTTTGAGTTTGAAGTAGTAATTGTCCTCGACGAGTTCCACGACTTCGCCGTAGCCCGGATCAAATGTCCCGTCCGGGCGCTGGTCTTTTTGGGTCAAAAAGGTCTCCTCCTTGACCGAATAAAAGCCGCGGTACTGAGCTTTGTAAAAGTGGCCAGCGGCATTGAGCTTTGAGAGAATGGCCTGCAAGGCTGTCTGGTGGCGCGGTTCCGAAGTGCGGACAAAGTCGTCGTTGGAAAGATTCAGTTTTTTGGCGAATCCCTTCCAGACAGCGGCCAGGTCGTCGCAGTAGGCCTGCGGCTTTTTCCCGCTGTCCAGGGCGGCCTGCTGGACTTTCTGGCCGTGTTCATCGAGGCCGGTCAGAAAAAAAACCTCCTCGCCCAGGCTGCGGCGAGCGCGGGCGATCACGTCTGCGACGATTTTCTCGTAGGCGTGGCCGAGGTGCGGCTCGCCGTTCACGTAATCAATCGCGGTCGTCAGGTAGAAGCGTTTGCGCATGCGCGGGCTTACTTTGGCGGACGAAGGGCCGGTTGGCAACTGCGGCGACAAATCGGCGCACCGGATTGAGCCGGGCAGCGTTCCTGTGGTGGCGGGGCTGCGGCCTGCCGTAGCGCCGGGCATCCTGCCTGGCGGACAGAATGGTTCGAGCCAGCGATCGAGCAGTAATCCTGCCAGTCGCAGAAGCTTCGACTTTCACAGGAGCGCCAAACCGCCTGTCACTGCCGCCAACAGCCAGATCAACAGCACGGCGCCGGTGCGGCTCCAGCCGCGGCGAACCAGACGGTGCGAAAGGTGGTTGTTGTCGCCGATGTAAAACGGCCGGCCCAATTTCCAACGAAGCATCACGACCCAGACCAAATCAACGAACGGCAGCATAAGGACGAGTAACGGTTTCAAAACGGACAGAACCTCCGGGTTTCGGCGCGAGTAAAAGTGCGGGAGAATCGCCAGTATGGCGAGCAGGTAGCCGATCAAATGACTGCCGGCGTCGCCGAGGAAAGCACAGGCCCCTGGAAAATTGTAAGGAAGAAAACCGAGCAGTGCGCCGACGCCCAACAGCGCAATCAGAGCCACGAGATACTGTCCTGCCGCGGCGGCAATCAAGGCGAAGCAGGATGCGGCAATGGCTCCG
>QHPA01000512.1 GCA_003218935.1 Verrucomicrobiota bacterium | reverse complement strand
TTCAACGGCGTGCAGGGCCACGCCAGCCGCGACAACCGGCTGCCCGCCGGCAGCGTCGTCCACAAATCCTCGTCCGGGGAATAAATTTCGCGCGGCAACGGCAGACCAAGCCGCAATCGCTTCACCCGCTGCTTTTCGTTTTTGACTTGCACTTCGATGGCGCCATCGCGGTCCTTGGCGAGTCGGACGACCTGCGGCAACTCCACGCTGATGCCTTCGAGACTGCTCTGAGCCAGCGCCGCGTCCAGCAACGCCACCACGATGACGCCAACGATAAGCAAGCTGGCCGGCACCGCCGTCTCGGACACCAGCGCCGCAATCGCCGCGAACGGAAGCACCACCACGCTCACCCACAGCAACAGTCTGGATTGAGGAACAATCACACGCGCAAATTCACTTCGTTTGCTTAAAGAACCTCATCTCGGCACCGCCACCTGCTCCAAAATCTTCTGGATCACCTCGGTCACGGTCACGCCTTCGATTTCGAATTCGGGCCGGAGAATCAAACGATGCTCCAGTACCGGCACCGCCATCGCTTTGATATCGTCAGGCGTGACGAAATCGCGACCGGCAATCGCCGCGAATGCGCGGCTGGCGAGCAGCAGCGCTTGTGTCGCGCGCGGACCCGCGCCCACCAGCACGCTCTCGTGCTTGCGCGTCGCGCGGACAACGTCCGTGAGGTAAGCGACCAGTTCGTCGCGAACGACGACGTTGTTCAACTGACAGCGCATCGTCGCCAGCGCTTCGGCGGTAATCACCGGTCGCACCGCGCCGCCGGCCAGCACTGCTTCCGGCGATTCCGCGCCCATGGTCCGTTTCGCCAGCGTCAATTCTTCGTCGCGCTCCGGACAGTTCATGGTGATCTTCAGCATGAAACGGTCTTTCTGGGCTTCGGGCAGCGGATAAGTGCCTTCGTATTCAATCGGATTTTGCGTGGCGAACACCGTAAAGTTCGGCGGCAGCGCGTGGGTGTCTCGGTCGATGGTCACGAGCCGTTCCTGCATCGCCTGGAGCAGCGCCGACTGCGTCTTGGCAGGCGCGCGATTGATTTCGTCGGCGAGCAGGAACGAGGTAAAGACCGGGCCTTTGATGAGCGTGAATTCGTTTCTTTGCAGGTTGAAGACGTTGGTGCCGGTGATGTCGGCAGGCATGAGGTCCGGCGTGAACTGGATGCGGGCGAAGTCGCAGCCGAGCACCCGTGCGAGCGTGCGCACGAGCAGCGTCTTCGCGACGCCGGGCACGCCTTCAATCAACGCGTGGTGGCCGGTGAAAATCGTGATCAGCGCCTTGTCCACCACCTCGCTCTGGCCGATGATGACTTTGCCGACTTCCTGTCGGGCGCGCGTCAGGGTATCCTTAACTTGATCAACGGTATCGCTCATAAGCTTTCAGCCGCCAGAGGCCTTTGCGTTCTGTTGCGGCAAATTCATTTTCGTGCTGAAACAATGCGGCTGATTTTCCGGTAACACTCGACGGCATTCCGTTCCCGCGCCTGTCGCGCCAGCTCCTCCGCGATCACGGCAGCCGCCTGCTCCATTTTCTTATCGAGCTCAACGCGACCAGGCGCGCGCGCTCTTTTCCACTCCGCGAAGCAGACCGGCACGATTTGCGACGACGAAATGCTTCGCCGCAGCAGATTGACGAAACCGGCGGCGGAATCCTTGCCCGTCACAGCGTCGCCGGAAACCTCGGCCTGGTCCTCGCCATAAACGGGCACAAAACTGACTGCGTTTTTCCACACAAACAAACCGGCGAGCAGCACGAGACCCGTCACCACACCATGCAAGCGGTATTTGCGAACCAGCGCGGCAATCCCCGGTTCTTCCCCGGATGCCGCTCCTTGCGCATCGCTTCGTTGCTCAGGAAATAGGAATCGGCGGAAAAAACAAGCGAACCGCTGCCGAATTTGCGTTCGATGAGCACCGGATGTTTGTCGCGCCGGTAAGTCACGTTCCAATTCGTGCCGGGTTTGTCGAAGTAGAGCGCCGTGTGCCAGGCGATGGATTCGGGGAGGTTCATGTCGGCGCTCCTGCGCGCGACCGCCGATTGATAAACGCCGTCGGCGTCTTTGGGCAGGTCCGCGTAGCCGAAGTCAATGCCCCAGCGGTCCTTAATTGAAATCCGCTTTATCCCCGGCCATTCTTCGTTTTCGTCGAACGGCCGCTTCTTTTTCGTCCGTCCGGTTTTGTCCTCCACTTCGCCATCGGATTTATCCTCTTCCCTGTCCGGCTGCTTTTCCCTGGCGCCATTCTGCTCCTTTGCTTCTTTGCGCCGGGTCGTCCAGGGCCTGGTGTTCAACGGCGCGAACGAAACGACGATGCGTCCGCCGTCGTACATGAATTGCTCCAGTTTTTTGTATTCGTCCGCGGTCGAGTCGTTCATGTTGAACGTGTCAGCGCCAAAAACGAAGAGCGTCGTGTTGCGGCCTTCAGGAAGTTTGGTCCACTGCTCGATGAAGCGTTGGACCGTCACGCCGCGCAAGGTTTCGAGGCTTTCGTAAAACGCCCTGGTGCCGAGCGGGTCCACGCGCAAGGACGAGTAAGGCGGATAAATGTCCCCGGTCTCAAAGCGCAACTGGAGGAGTCGCACCACGCCAAACCCGAACAGCGCCAGCAACGCGGGCAGCAGCAACAGGAAGGTTCGGCCTTTTTTCATCAGTCCAGGTCGGGCCACGCGACCCCAAACCCCGCCCAGGCGGAGAACTCGCCAGACGCGCTCGAATGTCGCTCCCGGCCTCGGAGGGGTCGGAGGCGGCGTTGGCAGCGGACTTTGAATCCTCTACTTAGCACGCTTGGATTTTCTCCAGGTTGATTTGAAAACGTTGCAGCGCCTCCCGCGTCACGTCATGCAGGCCATACCAGACGCGGTCGAAGATGCCGACGTTTTCGGCGAACGCGTCCTGCAGATCCGGCAGCGCGCGGGCGCGACGCCGCAGTTCCTGTTCGTAGTCGCGGTTCGATTTGAACTTCGCGAGGCTGATCATGTCACGCTGCGCCAGGTGCGCGAGGCTGGCGAGGTAAAGCGCGCGGAGCGCGAAGCGCAGTTCGCCTTTGCTCAACAACTCGCGCGCGAGCCTCAGCCAGTCGTCTTCAGGCAATTGGCCGGCAGTGACATTTTCGTCGGCCAAATCTGGAACCGCAACCACCGCTTCACTGGCGACTTCCGTTCGACGACGGCGCTGTCGCCAGGTCCTGTAAAACAGAACACCCGCGGCGCAGGTGGCCAGCGCGAGTAAAACAAAAATCAGGATTTGCAACGAAGTCATCCAGGATGAATCTGAGCGTCCTTTGGTCGAAAAGGTTTTGTTCTTGCCAAAGACTTTCTCTTTCAGCCAATCGAGAACGTCCGCGAGCCACGTCACAGCCGCTTTCACCCACCGCGCCAGGGTTTTGCTCCAGGCGCGAATCGTTTCCAGCATGCCGTCCACGAACGAGGCGAAAATTCCCTTCTGGCCCGGATCGTCGACGCGTTTTTCACGCGGCAAACGCCAGTTGAATTCGCGTTGGTTGATGACCTGCTCGATGGCGCGGTCGAGGTCGGGAGGAGAAATCTCAGAGTGCGGAGCGCGGAGCGCGGAGTGCGGATTTTCGGAAACGGGCGCGGCACTCAGCGGACCTGCACCAATCCAAAGAGCGAGCAGGACCAGGACGGTCACCGCCCCGCGCGTGCCCGGCACGAACTGCTTCAACTCTACCTTCAGATCTTCGCCGGTCTGCAGCGATTCGCCGTAGAAACAACGGAGCAGATAAACCGCTTTCAGCAACGGATCGAGCAGGAGGTAAGTCAGGCCCCAGACGGTGGCCAGAAAGGTTGTGTTGAAAAAACTCCAGCCGCCGCGGGTGAAGGCGCTTTCGACGCCGAGAACGGTTTTGAGCAGGGCCGGGATTTGGAAAAACCCAATCGTCACGTCGAGGAACACTACCAGACCAAAAAGAGCGAGGATGGCCAGCAAGAGGTGATTTTGTTTCGGCCAAAGCTGCGCCTGCTGAATGGCCCTTTTGAAAACGCGCTTCACTTCCGCGCCGTCCTCCGCGCCGAGCGCCGTGGCGCTCTGATAAAAGGCGTAAACCCAGCCGAACGGGAGGGTGAACATCAGCGCCAGCGGCAGGATGAAAAGCCCGGAAGGCTGAATCGCGATCTGAACCAACGCCACGCGGACG
>QHPA01000088.1 GCA_003218935.1 Verrucomicrobiota bacterium | reverse complement strand
CACTGCTCGCTCTTGGCTCGACTGCGGTACAGGCCGCGGCTCCCATGTTGCTCGACGATTACTCGGATCCCACGCGCAACAAGAACGGAGTTGAACGGCTGCTGATCGACGACAAGGCCCTCGGCAGCAAGTCACAGGCGACCCAGAAGTGCGAGAACGGGGTGCTGTCAGTCAAAGGTGACCTGGTGCCGGGGCGCGGAGTCCCCGCGTTCATCAGCGAGGTGTCACTCCTTTCGGCTGATGGGAAACCGAAAGACTTGACCGGTTACCAGGGCGTCCGCCTTCGCGTGAAGGTCACCAAGGGCATTCTGTGCGTTCAAGTGAGCAGTTCCGAGATCGCCAACTTCGACTACCACACCGGCGCGCCGATCGCAGGCAAGCGCGGAGAGTTTCAAGAGGTGCGGATTCCGTTCAAGGAGATGAAACGCGCCTGGTCGGAGCAGACCGTGCTCAATCTGAAATCCATCACGAGCGTCAACCTGGTCTCGTTCGGCCTGGCCAGGGATGCGTTCGCCTACGAAGTGGATGAAATCGGCTTCTATTGAACCAACGATCAACCCCCTTGATATCATGACCCTCATCGCCGCCGAAAGAACCTTTACCAGCTCGCACCATGCGGTTGGTTCCCGCCTCGACTACCTCGATGCAACCCGGGCATTCGCACTTTTACTGGGTATCGTGTTTCACGCTTGTCTGTCGTTTATGCCGATCTTCATGGGCTGGGCCGTTCAAGACGTCTCGACCAGTCCGCTCGTGGCGATGTTCATGACGGTCAGTCACTCGTTCCGCATGGAAACGTTCTTTCTGCTCGCGGGCTTCTTCAGTCACCTGACCTTTCACCGCAGGGGCGCCGGCGAATTCGTGCGCTCGCGCGTGCTCCGGATCGCGGTGCCGTTTGTTGTCGGCTGGTTCATTCTGCACCCGCTGGTTGTGTCCGGCTGGATCATGGGCTCAGCCAGCCTGCGTGGGGATGTCGACGTCTGGGCCGGTCTTCTGGGTGGCTTCCAATCCCTTTCGACCCTTCCGGCGGGGATCTTCGCAGGATCACACCTGTGGTTCCTGTACTACATGGCGATGATCACCGCCCTGGTCCTCGCCGTGCGGGGATTGCTGACCACGACCGGTTCGCTGCACGCGAAGATGGTCCGGCGGGCCGACACCGCGGTTGCGTGGCTGGCCAACTCTCCGGTTTCCCTGTTCATCCTCGCGATTCCGACGGCGGCTACGTTGTGGTTTATGCGCTTCTGGGGCATGGATACGCCGGACCAAGGACTTCAACCAAACATTCCGGTGCTTGTCATCTACGGCGGCTTCTTCGTCCTGGGATGGATGTTGAGCCGGCAACGCGAGCTGATCTCTCAGTTCGCACGGCTCACACCGCAGCGCTGGATTTTGGCGGGCCTCGGCATCGCCGCCATTCTCCTGCTGGGCGAAATCGAACGCGACCCGGGCAATCCCCACTATGTCGCCGCGCATGTTGCCTATTCCGTGAGTTACGCCTTGACGATGTGGTCGCTCGTGTTCCTGACCATCGGCGTCTTCAAGAAACTGTGCCAGCGGCCCAACGCCTTCATTCGCTACGTCGCTGACTCGTCCTACTGGATGTACCTGGTCCACCTGCCGGTCGTGGTCTGGCTCCAGGTGGCGGTTGCCGAGCTGCCGCTGCACTGGTCGCTCAAGCTCGCGTTCATCTCCACGATCACCATCGCTCTGTCGTTGTTCACCTACGACCTCTTCGTGCGCTCGACATTTATCGGCTGGGTGCTGAATGGCCGTCGTCGCGACCGGGTGATGGTTTCTTGGGTTCTCAGCAGCATCCGTTACCTGTGGAACCGTAAACAATTGAGATCATTGAAACTCCGAGCAGCGCGCTGAACTCGAACAACCCCGGATTTCCTACGGCGGCAAAAGCTCAAGGACAATCACGCGGTCAATTCAAGGGCGGCACCGTCATCATTGGGGAGGACAAATCCGTTCAAAACGCCTTCCAGCGCATATCGCGCAGATCTGTGCGTGAAGATCGAGTTGAGCAAATAGCTTTCGATGGTCAAGTGCTCGCGCTGGGCTATGGCGAGTTCCGAATTTGAAGGCAGTGTTTGGCTGGCACTGCTGATGTTGCCGTTGTAGCCGTTGAGATCAACGGCGAGAAAGCGGGAGCGCAGGGTGCGGTCAGAGGGTCAATAGGCGTTTGGACCCCACATCAGACACTCTCAGTCAATTGGGACGGAGCGCGAAATAGGCGAGCGCGGCCAGTGCCGCCGCGCATGGCAGCGTAATGACCCACGAAAGGAGCACTCCGATGACCGACTTCCACTTCGCCTGCCGCGTCGTGATGCCGATACCGAGCAGTGAACCGACGCTGACATGTGTCGTGCTGACAGGCAAACCGTGATAGCTGGCGGTGTTAACGAGCAGAGCCGTGGCGAGATTGGCCGCGAAGCCCTGGCCCGGATTCATGCCGGTGATTTTGTCAGCCATCGTGTCCGCGACCTTCCTGGCATTGAGTAGCCCGCCGACCGCCATCGCCACAGCGACGACAACCAATCCCCATTGAATTTTCAACACGGCCGCCACAAGCAGCAGTACCGCGATTTTGGGTGTGTCATTCAGCCCACGCGCAAAGCTCACCGCGCCCGCTGACAGAAAATGAAACCCATCCACGAGCTTGCCTGCATTGAAGCCAAAAAAACTGCCGGTATATCGCTGCTGGCACACGGTGGGTTTGTCGGCGGTGACGGTGAGCTTCGGAAGTACCTCCGCCGCAAACAGACCATCAGGACGTGGCACCGGCAGGATTTGGGTTTCGGTGCCCACGCAGACGCACATTTCTTTGCCGATACATAACCAAAGCCGCAATGCCCGCAGGACGCTGTAAAGACCGGCGCCTGCAATGACAGCGATGAGGGGCGAAAGCAGCAGCGGCATGACAAAGTTCTTGCCGAGCGCGGAAAAGTTAACAGAGCTTGTGCCAGTCACAATGCCCGCGCCGACGAGCGCCCCGGTCAGGCCGTGCGTTGTTGAGATGGGGAAACCGAGCAGCGTGGCCAGAATGACCGTGGCTCCCGCGCCCAACGCTACGGCAAGAAGAAACTCCGGTTGGGCAGTCAGCGCATCCGGCACCAGTCCCTTGCCGGAGAATTTTTTGAGCAGCGATTGAGCCAGAAAGATGGCTGCAATACTGCCCGCCCCGGTCGTCAGTGTGGCCCAGGTGATGGCTGTCTTATAGGAACAGATGCGGCTGCCGAACAGTGATGCGACGCCTTTGAAGTTGTCGTTGGCACCGTTGGAATACGCGAGCAAGCAGGTCGCCAGAAAGAGGAAAGTAATCATGGAAGGATTGAGGTGGAGTGCGGTCTCACGTATGCGTCATTGTGCATACGTAAAAACCGAACAGCAACTACAAATTCCTCCGCGTTAGCCTGGCAGTTTGTCCAGCCGAAACGTGCAACAGCCCAGATCGAGGACGTTGTTGTTGGCCGCGACCTGGCTTTTCAGCTTGCGGGTTACGCCGTAGAGCCGTTCCTTGCCCTGCTTTTCGACTTCCAGCAGACCGGCCTCCCGCATGATCCGCAGGTGTTTGGATACATTATACTGCGAAGCCTTCAAGCGATCGGCGATTTCATTCACGCTCATCTGCTCTTTGAATAGCAGGCGCAGAATACGCAGCCGGGTTTCCTCACCCAAGGCTTTCAATGCGGCGATGCAGTCCAGTCCGGTCACGGAAGAAATCTACCCCTGAACTATTTGACCAAGCAAGTCGGAGCCATATGATAGAGAACGTCCGCATCAGCTCCGCTCCGCGGCCAAGAGTTTCATTTCAACACTTGGGATTCAAGAACCATCGCTGGCCGCATCAGACGGTGCGCGGCAACGAGAGCACGTTCGCCCAGCTTTATTTACGTCCGCGGGACATGCTGAAGTTTGGCATACTCTACCTTGCAAGGAGGCCAACCTGCCACATCTGCTCAGAATTTGTAGCTACGCGACCGCGATGAGAAGAGTTCTGCCGTGTTTCGTCACGAGGACGATTTTTCCTTTGCCTTGCGGTCGGCGATGGCTTCCGCGAACCACAACACTTCGTCCAGAAACAGAGCCGCGCGCTTCTCGTAAGCGGGATCATTTGGAGTGCCATCATCCCTGAAGCTGTCGCGCACGCGCGAGACCGGCAAACTTTCTGGAATCGGAAACGCGCCCATGCCAAGCGTCACCAATCGCAGTTGCGCCAGGCAATTGATGCCGCCGAAACCGCCTGCCGAAACGGTCACGATGCCGATGGGCTTTCGCTCATACTCCGGCAGCAAATAATCGAGCGCGTTCTTAAGCACGCCGGGATAGCCGTTGTTGTATTCGGGAGCGACGATGATAAGTGCGTCCGCGCGGGCGATTTTGTCCGCGTATTCCTGCAAACGCGGCGGCGGATCCTCGCGATGATGCAGTCGCTCTTCCATGATGGGAAAGTTGTATTCGAGTAAATCGAGTAGTTCGGTTTGGACACCGTTGCGCTGCTGCAATCTCGCCAGAACGAATCGGGCGACTTTGATGCTTTGCCGGTCGCGGCGCGTGCTGCCACCGATGATGGGAATGTAAAGCATAGCGTCGCGTTATTGCTTCGTGAGCCCCAAATGGATTTTGATTTCGCGCTCGGCCTGCAGCCAGTCATCAAGTTCGTGGCTGGACTGGCCTCCACGACATTCAAAGACTTGGCAGGCGCGGCGTCGGATGAATTCTGGCGCACATTCCGGCGGTGAGCCCGTGTTTGGACCGTAACTCACCGGCTCGGAAACGGCTTCGGATGAACTCGTGTTCATATTCTGTCTTTTCTGTTTTTGCATTTCGCTAGTGTGATTCGTTGAGCAATGCCTCGAGATCCAACGGATGGGTGAACATCGCAAGACTTCCATCGGGGCCATGCGGCCACTTTTCGATGGGCCGATCCCAATAGAGTTCCACTCCGTTGTTGTCCGGGTCCCGCAGATAGAGTGCTTCGCTTACTCCATGATCAGACGCGCCTTCGAGAGGGACTCCCGCTTGTTGCAATCGGCGCAAAGCATCTGCCAATGCGGCGCGTTTGGGGTAAAGGATAGCCAAATGATAAAGTCCGGTGGTTCCAGGCGGTGGCGCCGAACCGCCCCGGCTTTCCCACGTGTTAAGGCCGATGTGATGGTGATAACCACCCGCAGAAATGAACGCCGCCTCACGCCCGTAGCGTTGTGTCAGCGCGAAACCGAGCACCCCGCAATAGAAAGCGAGAGCGCGCTCAAGGTCGGCGACCTTGAGATGCACATGTCCAATGCAAACTTTTGGATCAATCGTGGGCATGGATGCGTGCAGAAATGAATTGTTGGAAGGGACGCGCTTTGGAGCGCGCGCCCTCCCGATTGAATTCCCTTCTTTGTCTCGCCGGGCTACCTCTCCATGCCGGCTGGCTGCATCCCGCGCTGGCCTGCCTGCGCTGCCTCTGGGCCGTTTCCAGTCTTCAGAAGTTCCAGTTTGGTTTCATGACCGTCTCTCTGGACACTTTGGGCTTTGTCATAACTCTCGATGAGCAGCCTGTAGTGGGGCACAATGTGGTCCACCATGATCGCCGCGAACTCCATCGCGTCGGCGCGATTCCAAGTGCTCATGATTTCTGCCAGGACAGCGTATGTGTCGATTGGCATCGCACCGGCCTGTACGCAGCGAGCGAGCGTGATCTCGGTCGCCATCTTCGACCAATTCCCGGAAGCGTCGATGACGTTGAACACCTTGTAGCCAGCGGCCAGCGCGCTGAGAGTTGGAAACGCCATGCAAACACTCGTCAGAGTGCCGGCGATGAGAAGGGTCTTGCGCCCGGTTTTCTGAATTGCCTCGACCCACTTCGGATTGTCCCACGCATTGATCTGCCCAGTGCGCGCGATATAAACCGCATTGGGATTGTATTTGTGGATCTCCGGGATCAACGGACCGTTCGGGCCGTCGGGAACTGACGCAGTGGTAAAGGTCGGAATCTTTCCGAGATGCGCAACCTTCGCGAGCGCGCTCACATTATTGCGCAGCGTCAGCATGTCCATGTCCGCCACAAGCTGAAACAACCCACTCTGGTGATCGATCAGCAGCAGGACGGCGTCGTCCGGGTCGATCATGGTCTTGATTGTTTTACTCATATGCTTTTCCTTTCGGTTTTGTTTTGGTTTGTTCGTTTTCCGTCACCGGCGGTTGTCAGCGCGCTATTGCGTTGGCCTCGTCGGCAGTGCAAATAAAGGATTACGCAATTCATGGTTCCTGCGGGCATGGAGGCATCAATCACCATGCTCCTGCGCCGGGGTATCGGCAATACTGAAACGAGAAAGTTATTCACCGATGCTTTCTTCCGTGGCCGATTTTGGCCACCGAAACCAACCAGTGCCTCAGCAAGCCGCTTCGGTATTGTGTTCCTGTGAATTCTTGATGAAGAGGCAGGCTGAAGGCGGGAGTCTTCTCGTTTTTCGTTCTTGGCCGCGACGAGGCGAAAGGCTTCGTCCTTGTCGCGAGTCTTGAGGGTTTCCTGTTTGCCGGTGACGAGGTCTTCGAAGTAATAGGTGCCCCAGGGGTGGAGGAATACGCGGTAGCGTTGTTTCATGTTCTCTTTCATGTTGTGAACATGAACCAACTCGATCCGAATCCGTTAGCGAGCAGTGACCGAGGTTGCCTCGGATTGACGCGACCGCCGCCGACCTATCATCGAAACGGCTTCCGCGTGTCGTTTCGTGTCACCGATGGAAGGACTGGAGTGAATCATCTTGCATCACCTTGCACTGGCGAACTCACTTGTTGTCGCGAATTGTTTATCCTTCCAGCACTTCCGGCGACGCAGCACTGGCTCAGTGCAAAATGTGTTTCAATCCCAAGGCGGCCACCACGACGCCAATCGAGCTCATGAGTCCGACACTCGCGTATGGCAATCGGGGAGCGAATCGGGCAAACCCCGCGAAACGCCGGCTGGCCTCACGCATGGACAGCGCCGCCACTGAACCGACGGTGACCAGTGTGATCGCCAGCCCAACGCTGAACGCCAGGACGACGGCAAAGCCCAATGCGAATTGTTTGATTTGCAGGCAGACCAAAAGAATCGCGAACGCTGCCGGGCATGGCATCAATCCGCCCGTCAGACCGAAAAGTACAATCTGCCTCGTGGTCGCGCTCTGACCGGCAAACCGTGATTGCAATTCCTGCGCGTGCTCCCGCTCGTGGGTATCCTGATATTCGGACGACGCAGCGCCGGATGAATCCTGATGGTGATGATG
>QHPA01000087.1 GCA_003218935.1 Verrucomicrobiota bacterium | reverse complement strand
TCAAGGGATTTCCCGCCGCTGAAGTCGAGCTGACCGGACACGAACAGGACGGCGTCGCGCCATTGCTCGACGGTGAGGCGGCGTAGGTTCATGCGCCAGAGGAGTTCATTCGCGGCATCGCGCTCGGCGCTCCGGGCATCCGTGGCCGCGCTTTGGCGGTAAGTCGCGGAAAGGACGATCTCGCGCACGAGCCATTTGACCGACCAGCCGTTCTGTATGAAGCGCGCGGCCAGGTCATCCAGTAATGCGGGATAGATCGGCGGCTCACCCGAGTGGCCGAAATTGCTGGCGGTCGGCACGAGCAGCTTGCCAAAGAACAGGCCCCATACGCGATTCACCATGACACGTGACGCAAGCGGGTTGTTCGAGGCAGCGATTGCCTCAGCCAGTTCCCGCCGTCCGCTGCCGTCCTTGAACGCGACCGGCTCGCTTTCCGAGAGAACCCGCAGGAAGCGACGCGCCACGACCGGTCCCTTGCGATTTACGTTTCCGCGAATGAACAGGTTCAAATCCTGCGCTTCACCGTCTTCGACGATGTGCAGCGTGTCCGGGTCCATCTTCGGCGCTTCGGTCTTGTCGTCCTCGGATTTCCCCTCCGGCCGCCGGTTGATCATCCGGGTGCTGGCGAAAACACCGGCCAGGGCGTAGTAGTCTTCCATGGTGATGGGGTCAAACTTGTGGTCGTGGCAGCGCGAGCACGAAACCGTGAGGCCCAGGAACGTGCGCATCACGGTATCAACCCGGTCCTCCCATTCGTCGGCCATCACGTCGAGCCGTCCGCGGTTGTAATACTTCGGGCCGAGACCGAGAAAGCCGAGCGCGGCGAGGTTCTGAGAGTTCGTGGACTCCACTTTGTCTGCGGCCAACTGGAGCTTGATAAACTGGTCGTAAGGCAGGTCGCGGTTGAACGCGGCGATGACCCAATCGCGATACTTGTAGGCGTTCGGGTAGAAGAATTTCGTGTCACTGCCGACCTGATAAGCCTGATCCTCCGCGTAACGCGCCAGAGGAAGCCACAGGCTGGCCATGCGCTCCCCGAACCGCGGCGAGGACAGCAGCCGTTCCACCAGCCGCTCGTAGGCTTTATCCCTTTCGTCCTTCAGATACGCCTCCACCTCTTGCGGCGTCGGCGGCAGTCCGGTGAGATCAAACGTGGCACGCCGGATCAGCGTGCGTTTGCCGGGTTCAATCGACGGCGATAGCTGTTTCTCCTCGAGGCGGGCGAGGATGAAATAATCGAGCCGCTGCCGGGGCCAGCGCTTGTTTTTGACGACCGGTTGTGGCCGCGGAAGCGGCCGACGGAACGACCAGAACTCACGCTCCTTCGACCAGTTCAGGTCTTCGCCCTGTTCGGACACGGACCCGCTTGCCCAAGCGCGACCGATAGTAAGCATCGCGACAGAACCGAGCGCCACCATGACAACAAACCTCTTGAGGGGCGAACCGATACGAATATTTGAACGGCTGGTCATTTGCCAGATTCGGTGCTCGGTAGAGATTAATCGTTTGACGCCACTGCGGCAAGACACGTTTTCTGGGGTGACGACCCACCATCAGCTTTTTTCCGAATTTTTTGAAGTGACATCCGATTACTCGGCGGATGTAAGCGCGTAAGAACCACGAGGACGAACTACGAATGCGCGCCTTTGTCTTTCTCGCATTGACCGGCGGAAGACTCGCTTCCGGGCGTTCACCCTACTGCTGAAGGAACTCAAGCGGAACTAAACTCCGAACAGAGCTTCACGGCAACGCGCGGAACATTCCATCCAGGCCTAATACGTAGAACGTCGCGTTGGTACGTTCATGGGTCTGGACGTACAGAAGCTGGACGTTGGCGGCATTGAGTTCGGCGAGGGTTGATTGCGGTAGTCCGGGTTCCAGGCGGGGTTCGAAAATGAATTCCTCGCCCCAGTTGTGTCGCCCGGCATCATAGGTTTGGGAAAAGTAATTGGTGAGGACGACGGGATCGGAACTCAACCCGGTGATCCGTGTCTGGACGAAGCGAATCATCGGCGCGGTACAGACGCAAACCCCTCGCGGCTGGAGCAAGTAGAAGGAAGTCTGGACCGCAACGTTCGTATTCGTCCATGTGCGTTCCTGAAGGAGCGCGCCAGGCGTTAACTGCGGGAAAGGCGTGAGGCGAATGGTCTCGTTTGTCGTGCCGCCTCCCGGCGTCGGCATAGGGACGGCGTAGCTGACGGTGAGGAATTTAGAATAAGAATCCTGATCGAAATCCTGCTGCGTCAGCACGGGCGGTTGCGAGCCGGTCACAGCCCTGGGGAACTGGGTGTCCAGCCGCCAGCTCCTTTGGTTCGTGCCGCTGCCGGTCGTCCAATAGTTGAGTGAACCATCAACGGAGTTGGAGGCCCCTGGCCAGGAGTTCATCGGACCGCTCAACGATTGGCGGACACCATTCTCGACGCATTCGAAGGTAGCCTCGCGATAAAGGCCGTGGACGACGTTCGAGTCGCTGAGGCGCATGTTGGCGGTATGAAGCGTTAAAATTGACTTCAACCGGTGATTGGCAAACACGTCGGCATATCCTCCCTGCAACACGCCGTAGGTGGTGGGCCGGTCGATGAGGTAGGCAACGGTGCTGTTCGTGGTCGTCGGGTCCGGGATTTGGCGGACCTGCTTCACGACCAGGCCGAGATTTGCGTCCTTCTTGTATTCGAAATCGAGGTAGAAATTTTTCTTCGCCGGATAGAACTGATGGAAGCTGTCGCCCACCGTGGTGAACAAGCGCATAAAGGCCCAATACTCGCCCTGCCAATCCATCACGTAGCCACCCCCCAACGGCACCAGCGAGGAGCGCTGCGTCCGAACGAGAGTCTGGTTGAATGGATTCCGATCGAAAGAAACCACTTCGGGGATCGCGCTCCCGTCGGGATTGGTCACGGACGTGGCGCCGGCCTGGGTAACAAGTTCGCCGCTGGTGATCTCAGTGCCAGTGGACGTGAGGGCATAGTGCAGCGTGGCGACGCCGTTGGCGAGCTCTTCTTCATCCGGAAAGGAGTGATGCACCAGGACGCCCATCCCGACCTTAGCCTCGTCCACTCCATGACGGAGGCGCTCAAGAAACGCATCGTCGTTGTAAAAGCTGGCATAGACTTTTTGGATGGCGCGAAAGACGCCACGTTCATCCGGTTCATCGGGATCGCATTGGCTCGGCCCGGTCGTGTCACCGTCCAGGTCATCGAGCAGACAGCCGCTGAAACTGTCGTAAAGGCCGGCGCCGGTAAAATGTTCGCTGTCTTCGACATTGGTCGAACTGCGAAAGCGGATTTTGCGATTCGGGTTGAAGACAGCGAGCGCGTCAATGATGGCTTGTTGTTGCGCGGCGCTGAAATGGGCGGTGTGCGTGAACAGATCGCGAATCGCGGTGAGGGTGGTTCTCAAGGAAACGATGTCCGGCGGATAATTTGTGTAAGGCGCAAGGCGCCGCGCAATCTCGCCTCGCAGTGTTGTCCCGCCGGGAAGCGTCTGGTCCAGGAACGCGTCCCACAAATCAAACGAGAAAGCGATCGCGGGAGGACAATTGGTGGCAATCGAGCGCCGCAGCAGGCCGTAATTGGCCGCTTTGCCGCCGAAGTATTGAATGTCGCTCGGCGCGAGCGTGTCGCAGGACGCGCTGATGGCGCCGAAGGATTGCCTGGGCGCAAACTCGATCGGTTGTGGTGCCTTCAGCGCCAGCAGCTCGGACCTCAGCGCCGGGTCTAGCGTGCCTTCCACGTCCACGACCTCGACATGGGAACCCAGGGGATCGACGATCGCGCGCAGGATCACCTCGTGCCCGGCCAGTTGTTGGACGCGCAGCCGTTCGACTTCGTCCGGGAGGTAAACGAACGGAATGCCGAACGACCGGGAAATGATCGCCACATGCGAGTTGGGTGTGGCGGGCGTGAGCGAAATGATGCCGGCGACGACCGGTGTATTGGCGGGGACGCCGTCGGTCAACAGAATGTCTTCGGGTCGCAGCCTTCCGTCCGCAAAGGCTGCGTCGATTTCGGAGGCGGGAAAGTGTTTCAAGCGTCCGAGCGCCCAGCCGGGCGAGTAACAATCGTTGAGGGCGACCCACCGTTCGGTGGACGCGACCGGAACGCCACGAGAGGCGAGGTACTCGGCATTGGTGAGCGCCGATACGCTTTGTTCGAACGTCGGCACGTAATAAACGCCCGCGCCGTCGGGGGCGTACACAGTGGCTTTGACCAGATCGAACCAGCGGATGATTTCTTCGGGTGTGTAAGGGTCGAGGCCCACAAACTGGATGCCGTATTCGACAGAGTAGCCCAGGGGCGGGTACAAGATCGCGCCCAGGACCACCTGCTGGTTCGCGCGATGGAGTGAGACGGCATCGAACGCGGCTCGATCCATTCCGACGAAGGGTTCCAGCCGTTGAACCGCGAAATCGTAGTGGAAAAGGAACTTCGCGCTGTCTTGATAATACACGCGCACCGGGTCGTTCAGGAGGATCGCGAACTTAACCCAACTGATGTCCTGGGAAGGAGCGGCTGATGATCGAAAGGAGTCATCGGGGAAAAGAATCTGGTTTTTCCAGTCGTTGGTCGGCCCGCGAACATTGCTCCATAAACGATAGAAGCGCTTGGGGAAATTTGTCGAAGCCGCATCGGGATAGTTGAAGAGGCCGTCGTGCAAGGTGCCGACCCATTGCCAATCGAGCAGGTTCGAGGACGCCTGCAACGTGATGACGGTGTTTAAATCATTCGAGCTGCTGAGTCGCACCCAGTCATTACTGGCTGGCGGCAGAATCTCAAGACGTTGTCCAAGGGTCTGGGCGGAACCGGCGACGGCGGCTGTAAACAGACTGAATAACATCCCCAGCCACGGTGCAATGATGCCAAATCTGACATCAGAAAAGATAGCACGCATACGAATGACGCCTTTGCGCAGGCGATGATACCATTCTTCGGCGCGGCGCGCAAACCGGGTGAGCACTGACTTTGCTGATTGCGTCGTCCTTTGGTTGGAGGCGAATCTGCGCTCCGAGAGGCCAACGCGGTGTCGTTCAGCAACGGCAGCAGCGAAGGGCTTCACCGCTTTCGGCAAAGTTGAAGACCGTCGGCGATGGGGAGCAGAACGGATTCGACACGCTTGTCGCGGGCCAGCTTGTGATTGAGCTTGTCGATGGCGCGACCACTTGCCTGGTTGATCCGCGTTGTCCCCAGCCGCCCGCCCCACAGCATGTTGTCAAACAAAATCAGACCGTTGGATCGCACGCGCGGAAGAATCAGTTCGTAGTACGCGTCGTATTCTTCTTTGGCGGCGTCAACGAACGCGAAGTCGAAGACCAGCCCGCGGTCGAGTTTTTTCAGAGTTGCGATAGCCGGGCCGAGCCGCAGTTCGATCCTCTTCCGCACACCAGCCCGTTTCCAATACCGGCGCGCGATGGTGGTCCATTCCTCACTGGCGTCAAGGCAAAGCAGACGTCCATCGGCGCGCAGTCCGCGCGCGATGCAGATCGAACTGTAACCGGTGAAAGTGCCCACTTCAATCGCCGACGCCGCGCCGATTGCGGCAACGAGAAGAGTCATAAAGCTGCCTTGCTCGCGGCTGATTTGCATGCGGCTGATCCCGCCCAAAGCCTCGGTTTCCCGGCGCAGCGCATCGAGGACGGGATCGTCGGAGCCGGTGCGGCAGGCGCAGAGGTAGCGATAGAGCCGGTCGTTCAGGGCAATGTATTTCAGTTTCATGGCCTGGAGCGTTGGAGTCGCGATACACTTCTCCTTTTCGCCGGTCACCGCGGCGGTGACGCTCGAACCTATCCGCGCGTCGGTCAGCGTTCGTCAACGCCCGGACCTAAAACCCAAGGCGGAAAAGCACAATGCCGCGTGGCGGCGGCGGGTTTGGGTCCAGGCGCACGCGGGCCAATGGAGTTTCGCTCTTTGAGTTTGACGCCGAGAACGGGTTGAAGGTTCGCAGCGGCTCATCGCTTTTGAAAGCGGCCGACAGCATCTCTCGTTTGACCGTTTCTGCTTTTGCGCCCTGGCTTGTCGCGGAGAGCTCGCTTTTGTCATCCTGGCCCAGCGCCGTCGTGAGCGACAGGGCCATCAGAATTCCGCCAATGTTGGCTATCGTTTTCATTTGTATCACCTCGCAGAAACTTCGTCCTCCCTCGCCACGCAGTCAAATGGCCGCCCTGCATTTATTCGCGCCTAAAATCCCCTTGCCCGGCGCAAGGGAGATGGCTAGTCATTGAGCATGGCTACGCGAAATCCTCCCCCAGCGTCGTCGTCTCAAAATCTCATCACTCGCCGCCGATTCGTCTATTCATCGGCGCTGGCCGCGGGTGCAGTCATGGTCCCGATTCCCGTCGGCGCGGCGCGCGCCCGGTACCGATCGCCGAATGAAAAATTGAGCATCGCGGTCATCGGCGCCGGCGGAAAAGGGGCCGGTGACACCGATCACTGCGCCGAACTGGGCGAGAACATCGTGGCGCTTTGCGACGTGGACGAGAACACATTAAACGGGCGCAAGCAGAAATATTCGCAGGCAAAACTTTTCCGCGACTATCGCAAAATGCTCGACGAAATCGGCAGGAACATCGACGCGGTCGTCGTTGCCACGCCAGACCACCATCACGCGTTCGCCGCCGCCATGGCGATGAAGATGGGCAAGCACGCCTACGTGCAGAAACCGCTGACGCACTCGGTTTACGAGGCGCGCTACCTGCGTAACCTCGCCAGGAAGAAAAAGGTCGCCACGCAAATGGGCAATCAGGGGAGCGCCGGCCGCAGTCTTCGTCGTACTGTGGAAGTCATTCAAGCCGGCCTCATCGGGAAGCCGCTGGAACTGCACGTCTGGAGCAATCGTCCGATTTGGCCGCAAGGGATCGACCGCCCCCCCGGCGAAGACCCGGTTCCGCCGACTCTCGATTGGGACTTGTGGATTGGTCCCGCCCCGATGCGTCCTTACAAGGAGAATCCTCCGACAGAGGACAGCCAGGGCAGGAGAAGTCGCAGCGGCGTTTATCATCCGTTCGCCTGGCGTGGCTGGAAGGATTTTGGCACCGGCGCCCTCGGCGACATGGCCTGCCACGCGGTCAACATGCCGTTCCGCGCGCTCAAGCTTGGGTACCCGACCGCGGTCGAGTGCGAAGAAACTTCGGAACTTCACCAGGAAACGTATCCGAAAACCTCACGCATCCGATTCGAGTTTCCCGCGCGCGAAGGTTTGCCGCCGCTGAAATTCTGGTGGTATGACGGCGATCCGAACGACCCATCCGTCAAGCCGTTGCGCCCGCACGAGGATATCGCCAGGGAGATTGTCACGCTGCGCGGAAGTCTGCCGGCCAGCGGGTGTCTGCTCATCGGGGACAAAGGCAAGATCTTCACGCCCGACGATTACGGCTGGCAATTTTATTTCATGCTTGCCGGCGACAATGGATTCACACCGTCGAAGACCAAAGTGGACGGCCAGGAGATCGAACACGAAGCCATCCGGCACGTCCCGCAGACGCTCCCGCGCCTGCCGTCCTCCAACAACGATCAGATGCAGAAGAAGGAGTGGCTCGATGCGGTTCGCGGCGGCCCGCCGGCTTACAGCAACTTCGATATCGCGGCTTATTTGACGGAAATCATTCTGCTCGGCTGCGTCGCGCTGCGCGTCGGTGTCGGCAGGAGGCTCGAGTGGGACGGCGCAAAAATGCGGGCGAAGGACGCGCCCGAAGCGGCCCAATACGTTCATCGCGAATATCGCAAAGGTTGGGAGCTGTGAGGTTCGAAGTTCGCAACGATGAGGCAACACCGAACTCATTGAACGGCTGCGGACAGGCGCGAGCACAGCCGGCGTTTTGCGCTGACTCAACGGCGCGTGCGCAATTGAATTTTTTCCGGCAGACGCCGTCCAACCACGCGTGAACGAGCCAATTCGGAAACCATCTGTTCAAGGACGACAGGCCAATTCTGCGGTGAAAGGAGAGAGCAGCGCCCAACCCAAAAGCGTTCGCGATCTCAGCCGCAGTCGGCACGGTTCCAGGCGCGCCGGCCCGCGCCGGCTTTTTACTTTAGCCTCTAATTCTTCTCCGACCGTTTCGCCGACTGGAGTCACGAGCGCCTTCGGGCGCAGCCAAAGTTGGATGCGCCATCAACCGTGAAGCAACGCTATAGCTGGGGTCGGCGCCGGGTTTACCCACTATATCGCGTGGATTGATTTTATACCGTGGTTCGGCCAGAATAAGTCGTCGATGGGCGGTTCAGCTCACGGCGTAAAATGCTCAATCTAAGATCCAGTTGTAAATTCTTGCGCACTTTTTGCGTCCTGCTGGCGGCCTGGATGGCAATAGAGATTTCGTGTCTGGCGCAGGCACAGCCAGCGGAGGAAAACGCCGCCTTCGACCCGTCTTATTTCGACCCCAGACTTTTCTTTGCGTTGGGAATGATAGAAAGCGGCAACAACGACCGCGGCATCGGCCGGGCCGGTGAAGTGAGCCGCTTCCAGATTCATCCCGCCGTTTGGAGGCTATACTCGAATTCAAAGGAGTACCGGAATCCCGAAGTGTCCCTCCCGGTCGCGCGGCAGCACTGGAATTATCTGACGAATTATTTTCGCGGCAAAGCCCGACGGGCACCGGCCCCCTTCGACATGTACGTGTTGTGGAACACCAATTTTGGCTATTATGCCCGCAAAGGTTTCGATCCTGCGCGTCTGCCAGCGATCGTGCGTGACCGGGCGCAGCGGTTTGTGAACCTGGTGAACCGCTGATCCGTTGCCAAGGCCACGACGTCGTGGTCCGACTCAGCCTCGGGGCTCGAGGCCGTCTCGTTCAACAGTCGGGCGTTGGGACTCGCAGTCCCCCCACAAAGCCGCGTCAGCGACAGATTCTATTCGATCAGTATCAAGGGCTATTTATTGACGCGATAGAACTTTGTTCCGGTTGCCGCCCCGGAAAACGTGCCGCTGCTGTTGCCGGTGGTGGTCCAGTTGATCGGTGGGCTCAAGCTCGTCGTGGATTCCAGCGTGCCGCCGTTGCTCCACTGGATCGTGATGGTGCCGGTGCTGATCGTGGCGCTAGTGATTTGCGGAGGCAGTTGCGCCGTTGCTGCAGCCCGATAAGCCTTGAATGCCGTATTGGTGCTGTCGTTAATCAGGACTTTCGTGCCATCGGCAAGAACGGAGAACCATTCCACGTTACAGTCGCCGCCGCCATTGTCCCAAACCAGACGCATTGGATAAGTGCCGGCCTGTGCGACATAGAAGTCAAAGATGCTGTCTGTGGCTCCGCGGCCGGCATCAAAGATCCCCAGTGTCAGCGCATTTCTGGAGTCGCTGACGCTGGTCGCTGGCGACAGGCGGAATCCGTCGTCGCTGTTCACACCCATCCGGACCAGACCTGCAGGCAGGGTGACATACGTGAGTATCTCCATCGCGGCGTTGGCGGTTTCCAGGTCGGTCGAACCGGAAATGCCAGGCATTTGGTTGTCGGGCTGGAAGTTGCCGAAAGGACCCAAGGTGACGCCCGGACCTCGATCGTAGTTAATCACGGTCGGCTCAAGATAAGTAAACGAGCCATCGGCTGGATTGGGGATGGCAGAGTTCGTATAGGGCTGGCCCGTGGCCGTGTTCGTCACCATGCCTGCCAGTTCCAATTCCGCGTGGGCAACGGTGTCGTTCGGGTCCACGATAATCTCGGCTCCGGTGGCGTCCTGCGCGTCGATTCGCCATACGTGCAGCGTGAAGCCTGGCTTGGTGGTGTCCGGCGTGCCTGCCGCGTAGCTCGGAGGCAACGTAACATACGGCTGGACGGTGAAGTCAATCGAGCGCGTATACGTCTTGGCAGGGGCTCCCGAATCGTTGAAAGCCAGCCCGATGGTATGTGTGGAGTTCGAGGCGAGAACGCTCACGGGCGCATAATTGATCGTCGTTACTCCGTTTGTCTTTCCGATACTGGTCGTTATCGGGCTCCCATCCAAAGTGACCTGGAAGGTGTCTTTGTTTAGGACGATCCCTCCATTGTCCTTGTAATCTATCGTGAACCCGAATAGGGAGTTCAGGAAACGTGAGACATAAGGATAACTGGGGCCTGAGCGATACGCCTTTGTTGCCAGCGTTCCGTTGGTGTTGCTGTTGACCAGTGCCTTCCTGCCAAATACGTTTTGGGTGAACCATTCCAGACTGCCGGCGTTACCGGCAACGGTGAAATCACCATTGCCGTTCTCCCAGAGCAGGCGGAAAGGATAAAAGCCATCCTGTGGGACCACGAATATAAAAAGAGAATCGGCAAATCCGCGACCACCGTCAAACGAACCCAGGACCAGTCCGGCCGTGTCACGCGGGTCAGGCGCCACTGAGACTTTGAATCCGTCATCACTGTTGACGACCATCCGATAAACCCCCGCTTTCAAGTCGAGCCAGGTCAAAATTTCTTCCGTGGAATTGCCTGTGTCCGGGGCTGTTGGACCGGGAATACCGGGAAACGGAAGGTCCCCGTCGAAATTATCCGCCGCAATTGTGCCTGCGATCGAAGGCGTGGCTGCGAGGTCGTAATTGACCACGTTCGTTTCCGCGTAGAATCCATTTGCATCGGCGCCCGAGAGGTCGGCGACATTGGGGCCGTGCAGCCCCCGGAGTTGGTCTTCGGTCCAAGCCAGAGTGTTTGGTTGGGCTGCGTTCGGGTTGCTCGTCGCATCCGTTTGATAGGGATGGATGAGGAAACCGGGTTTGGTCGTGTCCACCAGCCCCGGCGCAACGACGAAATTGGTTGGAATGGGGGAATAAGGCAGAACCGAGAACGGAAACGAATTGGTGTACGACGTCGCCGGCGTGCCGTTGTCGCTGAAAATGACGCTCCAATTGATCGCTTTGCCCGAGGTCAGCAGCGGCGATGGTGAATACGACACGTAGGTCACGCTGCCGGTCTGGGTAATGGAGGGCGAGACGGCGGCGCCGTCAACGATGAGGCGGATGGTGTTGGTGGCGACATTTTTGGTAGGCCCGTTAACGAGCTGACAGCCGATGTTGTTGTCCGGCGGAACCTGCTGTTGTCCGGGAGTGGGATCAACCGCCCGCCCATAGGGCGGGTTGACAGTCGAGATCGCGGATTCAATCGGAGCGGGACTATTTGTGGGAGCCGTCAGGCTGGCAAGCTGCAGTATAATGGCATCGACAGCCGCACCGTCTTCACGTTGGCTCAGGCGGATCGTGTAAAGTCCCGGTGTGGTGATGTTGTAAACCGCGGGCACCTCAGTCATATTGTCCCCGCCATCCACTCTTGGTGCCGGAGCAGCGTAGCCGCTCCAACCCTGGTTTTCAGTGTTCACGTCGCTGGGGATATTTCGAAGCGCGGCAAAGTCACCTGAATCCGGATTTGGCGCATAACGATAAAAGTTTGGTCCGGGCCCGGGGGGCGCAAATTCCAGGATTTGACCAAAGAAAGAATCACTGCCCCCATCAAAACCTACTTGTCGGAGATAGAGTTGATATTGGCCAAGAGTGGTGATGTTGACCTTGTACTCCACGTAAGGCGGGAACCCCACGTTTTCGTTCGGACACGTCGGGCAATTGCCTTTGTTCTGGCCGATGTCGGGAACGATCTGCACATAACGTCCGGTGCGGGAATTGGCAATCACGTTGACTCCGGCATCACCCCATGGATGTTCCGCACTGGTGACGTTGTCCTCATCGGGCACAATATGGAAGTGATGAGGAATCGCCGCGTCGGTGAATTCGAAGTTTCGGTAGTCAAAATGCACTGCTTCGACTACGACCTGGCCACCTGATTCCTGATAAACGGCAGCCTGACATGCGAAGGCGATGCCAAGTGTTAGTGCAGACGCAAGAAGGAACTGATACGTTCGGTTACGCATAAACTGTCCTCTCATGAGCCGTGCCTGGCCCTTGTGGCGATCACACCCTCCAGCCAGTCCGCGGGCACTCACCCGTTAGCCGGGTTGATGGCCGCCAGTGTGACCAAGCACATTGGTTGTTTGGGAAACCGAACGAGAATTGAGCAAAAATCAAAAGTTTGGCAATAGAAAAATTGATGCTGCCAATTAAGGGTTCTAACCCGAAAATCCGCCCTTCGTGGTACGGTCGGGATGCTGGTTTCAGAACGCCGGTCCGTTGCCAACTCCCTGTGCGGCGCCGATTTGCTAAAACCGCTCGTGCGCGGTCGAAACCAAACGGCGGGAGCGACGCCATGTTTTGCGGGCCCGACCAGGCGCGCGGCAACGAAATCTGCCGAGCGACGCATTCGCGCTCGCTCAGTTTGGAGCATGTGCGCGGGAACGCTCGCAGCAACCGATTCCGTCGGCAGATAGTGATACAGTTTGGTGGAGCGATGGTCCTGACGAGCCGGCTCGCGAGGACGCTCGCCCCCACCAAAATGCAAATTGTTCCACTGCCCGCCGGCAGGCAGTGTCCTAATTTCAGAATCTGAATTGTAGCGGCGCTTCTATGAGCGCCATTTTCGGCGGTCACAGACCGCCGCTACAACCAAATTAAGACACTGCCCGCCGACACCGCCAGCAGCGAAACTTGACAAGGCTGTGACGGTTGCGTGACGATGTTGCGGCGCCTTGTCGGGAGATGGAACGCCGATTTATCTTTGTATGGCCGAAGACAAAATGCAGCAGCAGCGGTTCGAGTTGAAGTACATCATCAAAGAAGACGTCGCTCTGGCTGTGCGGGATTTTGTCGGCAGCTATCTGGAGATTGATGAATACGGCGCCACGCTCCCGAATTTCTCTTACCCGGTTCACAGCCTGTACCTGGACTCGGATGGCCTGGGCCTTTACCACAGCACGATCAACGGGGACAAAAACCGTTACAAGTTACGATTGCGTTTTTATGACAACCGGGCGGAGGCGCCCGTCTTTTTTGAGATCAAACGGCGAATGAACAACATCATTGCCAAGCAGCGCGGCGGAGTGCGCCGGGACGCGGTGGACTGGCTGCTGGCCGGGCATTTGCCCGATCCGGCGCATTTGGTTTCACGGGACCCCCGGCAACTGGTCTTCCTGCAGAATTTCGGCAGGCTAATGCAGGATATGCGCGCCAAGCCCAAGGCGCACATTGCCTACCTGCGCGAAGCCTGGATCAGTCCGCGAGACAACTCGGTCCGGGTGACCATGGATCGCGACGTGAAATTAGAGCCGAAGTCGGCGGCGCGCCTGAGCCTTGACATGGGCAAGCCCGTGATCGTCTTTGGCAAAGAAGTGGTTCTGGAGCTGAAGTTCACCGACCGTTTTCCCGATTGGTTCAGGGAACTGGTGCGTGTTTTCGGGTTGATGCAATGCGGCGCGGCCAAATATGTGGACGGAGTGACGCTGATGGGATTGGAGAAATTTTCCAGCTTTGCGCTTGCGGGCGAGCGCCTGGACGATCCAGAGACCCGGCGTAACGACTTGCCGTGTTTGCCTTCGTGACAAATGGCCGCGTTTCAGATAGCTTAATTTCATAAGCATCCCATGAATGACTGGCTAAACCATAGCGATTACGCTTCGGCGCCGCTGAGCATTCCCACGCTGGTGCTCAGCGTGCTTCTGGCGTTTGTGATCGGTCAAACGATTGCCTGGGTTTACATGCTGACACACACCGGACTTTCCTACTCACGCTCATTCGTCAACTCGCTCATTGTCATCCCCATGATCGTGTCGCTGGTGATGACGGTCATGGCGAATAATCTGGTGACGGCATTCGGGATGATGGCCGTGTTCGCGATCGTGCGTTTCCGCAACATTCTGCGCGACACGTTCGATTCCACCTACATCCTGTGGTCCCTCGCCATGGGCATGGCCTGCGGCACGCAACGGTTTCCGGTCGCCATCGTGGGCTGCCTGTTGACCGCCACGGTAATCTTTTATCTCTGGGTCACCTCTTTTGGCACCCGTCACCGCTACGACACGATTATCAATATGCACTGGTCGCGGTCTCTCTCCGATCTGGAAGAGCTGCGGAACCTGTTGCATCGGCACAGCCGCAAAGCCATTTGCGCCAGCCAGCGCTCGCATGAAGGCTATGAAGGCACCGACCTTTCCTACCGGCTGCTGATGCGCGACCCCGACCGAATGGATGATTTGTTGACCGAGTTGCGCGCGATGCAAGGCGTCTCGCGTGTGACTGGACTGAAAGCCGAAGAAGAATCCGAACTCTGATTGATGAATCCCTTGCCTGTCATTCGATGTGGCGGCAGTATGTCACGCCGCCGACGCTCGTGGGCCAGGTGGAGCCGATCACCGCTTACGTGACCAGCCCCAAACCGGGCGTGCTGGCGCAGCTCAATCTGGCACGCATGCAGCTCGTCAAGGCCGGAGACCCCGTCGCTCAAGTGATCACCACCGATCCGAGGGTTCTGGCCTCGTCGCTCGCGGTAATCCAGGCGGAAATCCAGCTTTTGCGGGTCAACCTGCAGCCCATCATCGATCAACAGCGCTATGCGCTCAATTACGACCGCATCCGGCTCGATTGGCTGTCGCAGCGGGTGGATCTGGCCACCGCGCGCGTCAAACTGCAACTCGCCGAGAATGATCTGCGCCGCACCACGGAACTGTTCAAAGAGAAAATCGTTTCGGAAAAAGTTTTTGACCAGATGAAAACGGCCCGGGAGAAACTCCAGGTCGAAGTCGAGGAACGAACCAAACTGGTGGCCGAACTGGAGCAAAATCTCCAGAGCCTGAAGCTCCGTGAGGATTCCACCGAGTCAGGCCAAAAACCGCCCGCGCCGCAGGACGTGTTGCAGGCGTCGATCGCGGTGCAGGAGGAAAAGCTCCGGTTGACGGAGGCTGAGTTGAGTCCCCTCACGCTGCGCGCGCCGGTGGACGGCATTGTCAGCGTGATCAACCATCGCTCCGGCGAGGCGATTACCTCTGGTGAGCCGATCGTAACTCTCAGCGCACTCTCCGCCGATCGGATCGTCGCCTACCTCCGACAACCCATCATCGTGGAACCTGCCGTCGGAATGTCGGTCGAAGTTCGCGCCCGGTCGCTTAAGCGAGCCATAGGCCGAGGAAGAATCCTTCAGGTCGGCACCCAGATGGAAGCGATCGACCCGGCCCTGCTGCCGCCATCGAATTTTCGCACGCCGGTTTTGGGTCTGCCCGTGCTGGTCAGTCTGCCGCCGGGACTCAAACTTCTGCCCGGCGAAGTGGTCGATCTGGCTATCCGGTAGTTGTCGGCCAGCGGCGGCGTGGAGTCCTTCCCGAACCCCACTACTTGACGTCCAGGCTCAGGCGGTTTTTCTCCAAAGTGCTGCCTTCATTCAGGGCCAACTGTGCCACCGCCTTGTTATAATCGGATAGAGCGCGGATTTCGGCCGTGCGCGCATCGGTCAGTTTTTGCTGAAGTTGGAGCACGACAAAAGGAGTGCTGACGCCATTTTGCAGTTTCTTCTGCTCTGCCTCCAGTGCCGCCTCGGCATAGACGCGCGCTTCGCGGGTTGAGTTTGTCCGCTGGTAAGCGGACTGGGCCGCCTTCAGGGAATCGTCCACCTGGACGAGGACGTCTTGTTCCACTTTTTTCAATTGAAGCGCGGCCTGTTGTTTTACGGCCTGGCTGGCCCTGTAGCCGTTGCGCGCAGCCCGGTTGCCGCCCAACGGAATGCTGAATTCGACGCCGTAAGAGTAGATCGGATTGCTCTGATCGCGGATATCTCCGAAGGTGTCGCCCAGGGAGTTTCTCCAGCCTTGGAGACCGTAGCCGCCAACCAGGTCCAGCCTGGGGAAAATCTGATTGAAGCGGTAGCGCACAATAATGCCCTGCTTTTCCAGCTCCAACCTCAACTGGACCAGGTCGGGCCTGCTGCCGATGGCGCTTCGCCAACTGTCCGACCGGTCGAATATTTGAGGGACTGCGATCAGGCCTTCGCCGGGCTCCACGTTCACGTCAACCCAGCTCTGGAACTCGTCGGTCATCAGGTTCTTCAAAGCGTTCTGCTGTTCTGCCAGCGCCTGCTCTGCGGCGTATAAGTCCGTCTGGACGGTTTGGACCTGCGCCTCGGCCTGCTTCTCGTCCAAGGGCGGCAAGTCGCCCACCTCCACGCGCTTGCGGGTTTCCTTGAGCAACCGGGTTGCAAGTTCAAGGGCTTTTTCCTCAACCCTGATTTTTTCGCGGGCGAAAACCAGTTCGTAGAAGGTCTGTTGAACGGCGTTGATGGTATTCATGATTTTCCAACGCAATGCCATTTCGGAAATCTTCAGGTTCTTTTTGTTGACCCGGATTTTCTGACGGTAGGCGTCGATCCAAAAATCCCTCAGCAACGGCTGTCGCAAGGTGATGGCGGAGACTGAAAAATACTGGTTGGTGTCGCGAATCCCGTTCGGCGGAAACAAGACGGCATCCTTTGGGCTCGGGGAAAAGTCGGTTCGGGCACTCAGATAACTCGCGGTGCCCCCCGCGTCATAACTCAAACCGGTCGGTAACAGGCCCGTTATGCCCAGCCCCAGCGAATCCGTGGTCAACTCATACGGAGCGTCGATCCCCGGCTTTTTCGGATCGAATGTCGCCGGCTGGTTGATGAACCGCTCGCCGGCACTGGCGTTGAAGGATGGCTCGTAAGCTCCGTATGCGCCGTCCAGGTTGTATCGCGCGATCTCCGGCGCAAGGCGCTCGATCTGCACGTCATAGTTGTGCAACAACGCCAGTTGAATGCACTCGCTCAAAGAAAGAAGTCGGTTGGTCTGGCCTTCGGATCGCGTGTCGGCAACGAACGTCGTGAGAAGCAGAATAAAAACGGTCTTGCGTAACATGGGCAACGCAGGCTGCACGATTCATACCAATTCGTCAAACTTCAATCGCCGGTTTCACGGTGCGCCGAGTCGCGCTTCTGATTTGCCATCGGCTCGCTTCCGGCTAATTTCCTTTTATGCACAACGAGTTTGCGGTGACGGCTCATTGGAAGCGCGGATTTGAAGAAGCCGGACTTCAATCCTGGGCCGAACAGTTGCGCGACGGGCTTCGCGCGCCGCGCGTCTCGCTCGGGCTGGTTTTCATGACTCCGGCATTCTTTTCTCAGGCGTCCCAGGTGCTGGAGATTCTCCGTGTCCACAGCCAGATTCCACTTCTCGTAGGATGTTCCAGCGCCGGTCTCATCGCCGGCGGCCAGGAGATCGAAGACCGGGCCGGTCTCGTGGTCGGCTTGTTCGCGTTGCCCGGCGCCGAGTTGAAGGCGTTTCATTTCACGCAAGCGCAGGTGGAGGAATTCAACGGTCCCGGTTACTGGCATCTGGAAACAGGCATCAGTCCGGAGCAGACCAATGGCTGGCTGATCTTTGCCGACCCGTTTCATCTGGACGCCGAGAGCTGGCTGCGGGGTTGGAACGAAGCTTATGCGCCGTTGCCGATGTTGGGCGGACTGGCCAGCGGGGATTACAGCGAGCAAATCACGCAGGTTTATTTGAACGGCGATGTCTTTGAGGCAGGCGGCGTAGCGGTCTCCGTTGGCGGCGACATCAAACTCGTCAGCGTGATTTCCCAGGGCTGCACG
>QHPA01000086.1 GCA_003218935.1 Verrucomicrobiota bacterium | reverse complement strand
CGGAGCTGTTCCAGGAAACTACCGGCCCGCAGGTCGCCGGCTATCTCGACCATGCGCACAAACAAAGCCCGCGCGTCGGTGTGCTGGCGCATTACAGTGAAACGCACGACAACGACCGACTCGCCAGGAAAGGCCGCGAATGGTCGCTGTTGCGCAACCGGCTGTGCGCGCTGGCGAGCGTCAACGGCGCCTACGGTTTCACCTGCGGCGTCGAATGGCTCGCCACCGAACGAGTTCTGGTGCACGGCTGCGCCGGTCTTGCCTGGGGCAGTGAAGAAAATATCATTCCGGAACTTGCCGCGCTCAACCAATTACTCGCCGGGCATCCCTGCTTCTTCGACGGCGCGAAGCTTACGCGATTAAGTCCCCTGGATTCGCCCGTCTTCGCTTTGCAACGCGTCTCCGTTGACGGCAAAGACGCTGTGTTGGTGCTGGTTAATACAGATGTTGAAAAGTCGCAAACATTGTCGCTTTCTTTAGAGGGTAGGGCGGGCTGTCCTCAGCCCGCCGCGGAGGAGGGCGCGGTGAGGACATCGCGGCCTGCCTTGTCGTCGCTTGAGGATTTGCTCGGACAACCGACACCCAAAGCGAAGTTGGCAGACGACGGAAAGATTCAATTCGCTTTGAAACCGGGCGCCTGTTACTGCCTCGCGCTCGCCGGAAGTACCCGCCGACGTGAGGAGGCGGACCTGGACTCGCCCGGGGCCTCTCCGCCTCCTCACGTCGGCGGCTACGTCTCGGGCGACGCCTATCGCCGCGCGAGGGCGCAAGCCGCTTTTGCTGTCAACGCACTGAGTCAGGTGCTCGAACCGGAAGACCTCGGCCCGCACGACTGGCTCGCTCTCGCCAGGTTGGCGGAGCGTGATCCGAAACAATTTCTCGGTTCGCTCGCTTATCTGGACAAAAAACTCGCCCGTAACGATTTGCTGGCGGCCCTGGACGCCGCCATGGAAAGCAACAAATTCCCGCACGTGATCTCGTGGAGTTTGATCGATCGCCGTCGAGTCACACCGGTTCCGCCGAATCATTGGTTGTTGGTTCGGGACGACGCGCCGTTTCGCGCGACGCTGCGCTTCGAGCATGGCGGCGCCGCGCGGCACATGCAATCGGTCGCCGTTCGCGACGGTCACGTCGCCTGCTTCCCGCCGCCCGCCGGAGACGGTGACGCCGAACTCGTCGTGGAGCGATACGGCATCGCGGAGCAGCAAGTGGCAGGAGGAGTAAGGTTTCTGTCTTCGACGCCAGAAAGCCTGAAATCCGAAATCCGAAATCCGAAATCCGAAATTGTTTTGCTGACCAACGGAATCGGCGGCATGGCGCGGCTGTGTGTGGACCTGGGTCGCGTGGCATCCAAATACGATTGCCTGCTCGGCGCGAACCTGAACGCAAGGGTGCCGGTGGACCGACACATCTTCGCCAAGCGCGTCCGGGTCTGGGCCAATGCCAACGGATTCATTTCCACGTTGAACGCGGACAACCTCGTCGCGTTCGAGCCTGGGCCGCCGGCGCGCTGGCGATTTGCCACCGACGCCGGCGACGGACGTACGGTTGAAATCGAAATGACCGCTGAGATGCTGCCAGGACAGAACACGACGGTGTTGCGCTTCCGCCGTGGGATGATGAGCCCGCCTGGCCGACCGGACGGCGCAGCGCGACGTCCCCACGCGACTTTCGATGAAGTCAGCGACGGCGTGGAAGGCGGCACTTCTGGAGAGGTTCGCCTGACGGTGCGCGTGGATATCGAAGACCGAAATTTTCACTGGGAAACCAAACGCAACGGCGCCGCGGAACATCATTTCAGCACAAAAACGAGACCGTTGCCGGATAAGCCGGGTTTTGCGTTCACACCTGCTTCCGACCGCCAACTGCACGTGTTCAGCGACGCAGGCGAATTTCGTCCTGAACCGGAATGGTGCGAAGATATTCCTCACCCCATCGAGGCGAGTCGCGGCCAGGTCGCCAGTGGAGACGCTTATAGTCCGGGTTGGTTTGATTTGCCGCTGGCGGAACGGGCGAGGGCGACGCTGGTCGTCACCGCAGACCCACCCCCAACCCTTCCAAAGGAGGGGAGCGCGTCGTCAACTGCCGCATCCGGCCAGTTCCCCTGGCAGGAAGGGTCAGCGGGTTCGGCGGACGTTGCGGAACGCCCGGACTCCTTTGATGCCCGTCTGCTTCAGGCACCAAAAGGCTTTGTCGTGCGGAGGGACGAAGGCAAGACAGTGATCGCCGGTTATCCATGGTTTTTGGATTGGGGACGAGACACTTTGATTTGCGCGCGCGGATTGCTCAGTGCAGGAATGATTGACGAGGTCGGACGCACCGTTGTGGTTCGGGATTGTCTGCGAGGAAATGGCGGCAACGATTCAAAACCGGTTCCGTGACCACGGACAACCTGCGCAGGAAGTCAGGGACGCGCCGCAGCGCGTCCCTACCGCGAAGGATTTTTATTCGACTATCGTGGACACCCCAGGGCGGACTATCGCCGATGTGCTGCGGAGCATAGCGACGAATTATCGCGACGGCACGCCGAACGGCATTGGCATGGATCCGGAGTCGGCGCTGATTTGGAGTCCTGGTCATTTCACCTGGATGGACACCAATCATCCGGCCGGCACACCGCGCGAAGGTTATCCGATTGAGATACAGGTGTTGTGGATCCGGCTGCTGCTTCAACTCGAGCGGATCGACACGAAAGCCGACGGTGCACCATGGGGCGCGTTGGCCAATCGCGCCGAAGGCTCACTGCAAAAATATTTCTGGCTCGAGGACCGTGGTTACTTTGCCGACTTGCTGATCGCCGAACGGGACAAGCCCGCATCCGCAGCCAGAGTGGACGACGCGTTGCGAAGCAATTGTTTGTTGGTGGTCGGTCTCGGCCTGGTTGCCGGCGCGCGGGCCAGACGTTGTGTGGAGGCGGCGCTGCGTTATCTCGTTGTTCCGGGCGCACTGCGTTCGCTTGCGCCACTGCCGGTCTGGCCACCCCTGCCAATTTATGGCAGCGACGGCCGCTTGCTCAACGATCCGACCGAACCGTATTTTGGCCATTACGAAGGGGACGAAGACACGCGGCGCAAGCCGGCTTATCACAATGGCACGGCGTGGACGTGGACATTCCCGACCTTCTGCGAAGCGCTGGCGCGCGCGTGGGATTTCGCGCCGGAAGCGGTCGCAACGGCCAGGGCTTATTTGGGCGGCATGGAGCGGTTGATGAATGAAGGTTGTCCGGGGCAGATTCCGGAGATTCTCGACGGCGACGCCCCGCATCGACAGCGGGGCTGCGACGCGCAGGCGTGGGGCGTGACAGAAGCGTTGCGAGTGTGGCGGCTGCTGCGTTCATTTCGCCGGTGAAACGATGACGCTTTCCTTGTCGATGCCGTAGCGGTCGAGGACGCGTTTGGTTGCGGCGTCGAGTGTCGCGGCATCGAGCACGATTTTCTGCAATGTCTCGCCCTTCGTGAATTCGAGGATGTGGAAACCGTTCACCGGTTTTTTGAGCGCCTGCTGCAGGTCTGAGAGGTAATTGACCTTTCGCGCGTTGACTTTTTCGACCACGAGCTGGCGCGACTCCTGATAGCCGAGGTTGTAAAAGTCCGGCAGCACCTGTGACAAAATTACGACGGCGGGGCGCTCCGGCGTTGGATCCTGACTTCGGAAGTAGGCGAGTCGAAATGGAGCGCGTCGTTCCCAATCCTGCCCCCAACTGCGCAAATAATTTTTTGTCAGCGGCTGAAATACCAGACCGCCGACAATCACATATTCCGGCTCCTGCTCGAACGGCGCTTCGGGAACCAGCCGCGCCGCGTCTTCAGCTTTAGGCAGGCGGTAAACCACGTCCTGCGCCCGCCCGTCGCGCCAGACCTTCAAGCGCGCAGGGTCGCCGGCCCATTTGTTGCGCGTGGACAGATTCTCCAACAGCAGATGGCCGTAACCCGCGTCCACATAGTCGCCCTGGGTGTCAACGTCGAAACCGTCCACTTGCAGCAAAATGTCGCGCGGTTTGAGCACCGGATTCGTGTCGCGCTTGTCGGGCACATCGATGACCACCACGCCGCGCTTTTCGCCTTCGAGCTTCAGGTAATCAAGCGTCTCCGGGTTTTCGGCGGGCTGCCAGGTGAAATCAAAATAGCCGAGGCCTTTGTAATGGCCCTTTTTCTGCGCGTCGAGAATCGAGCGAATGAACGGCGAAGGCAGCACCTGCAATTGGTTCCCGGACTGCGAGAAGACCAGACCGACGACTTTGCTGCCGGCGATGGCCGGCTCCGACCAGCCCACACCGTCGATTTCCGAACTTAACTCCAGTTGCACATGCACGGCGTCGCTCATGTTCGGATGACTGACGGTAAAGCGGCTGAACTCGGCTTTGCGCACTTCGAGGTTGCCCGCGCGCCAGCGGATGATTTGTATCTCTTCTTCTTTTTTGACCGGCTCGGCGAGCGTGGCTGGTTTCAATCCCGCCCAGAACTTTTCGTCCGTGCTCGTGACGACGGCGAGGTTGGCGGGATAATCAGCCCACTTGACCCCGGCGCTCCACCAGGGGCCGCGTCCGCCTTTTTGCAGGCGCACCAGCGTGCGGTTGTCCAGCCCATCGGCGGTGGTGAGGATTTCGCGCGGGCCGATGAGGAGGCCGGCTTTGACGACCGTCTGCACATGCTTGGTCCAGGGCTGGAAATAATCATACTGCTTGCGATGGACCTCGACGCTGACCAGTTCGCGCTCCCAATCGCCCGGCGTCTTCTTCGCGGCCTCGCTGCCAAAGCCGGGCCCGGAGCCAAACAGCAGAAGAACTGCGAAGCAATGGATAAATCGAACGTTCATAGCCGTCGGTCTTTGGGCACGCCGTAGGTCTTCAAGACTTCCGCCTGGGCGGCTTCCGCGTCGACTCGGTTCAAAGTTTCAAAGGCGTGATTTGGGACGAATTCGATGACATGATGCGTGTTGGTGGTGGATTCAAACGCGCGCACGACGTCTTCGAGCTTGTCGATGCGAACACCGTCGATTTTGTCCACCAGAGCGTGGTTGGAAATTTTGAAATTGGCGTTGACCGAATGGGCCAGCGTCGAAGCGAGCACAACCGGCTCTGTTCGCGTGCTGTCCTGCGCCTCGCTGCGCCGATAGTACAATTCGTAAATCAGCTCGGCGTTGGCGACGTCGCGCCAGCCCTGGCCCAAGGTCTTCATATAATCCAGGCTGAGCGGTGTGAACACCAGTCCGGCATAAACAAAATAGCGCGGCAACACATCGTACTGGTTGCCCACGGAACGATCCCCTTCATAGACGTTCATCGGCAACGAAATGTCCGTCTCCTTTCCCTGCCTCCAAACTTTCAGCGACAGGCTTTCGCCGCGCTGGGCCGTTTGAAACGCCGCCGACGCAGAGACACGGTTCCCTTCGTACAACACCGTTCCGTCGCTGGCGACCTCGTATTTGCCGACGCGCAGCAATACGTCGTCCAGTTGAATCAGTTTCTCCGTCGCCGCGATCGGCAGCAGACTGTCCACGCGCGCACCCAGGTCATTGTCCGGCAGTCTGAGATAGCGACGGTAAGCCGGATTCTGCAGCGGCACCACGCGGATGCCGGCCATCGGGAAACCACCGTAGAAACCGTCCTCAATATCTTTGAGAAAATGATGAATCACCGGCGGTGGAATGAAGAAGCCGGTGTTCTCCAGGCCCGGCATGCCCTGGAACGCGACGCCGACGACCAGGTCGTCCTGCACGACGGGACCGCCGCTGTTGCCGGGATTGATGGCGGCGTCGGTTTGGACGGTGAGAAACGAGCGGTTGCCGCTGTGCACGTAATTCTGCAACTCAATGCGCGACACCACCCCGCGCGTGTAGGAGATTTGTTCGCCGCCCGCCGGATAGCCGTGCGTCACCACCGTCGAACGAACCTTGGGCAGATCGCCGAATTTGAGCGGCTCAAGTCCGCTAAAGAAACTCTCATCCTCCACTTCGAGCAGCGCGAGATCACAGTCGTGCGCGATGAATTTGACGCGCGCGAGGTACGGCCGCGGGTCCTGGTAGCGGTGCACGAGGATTTGCTTGGCCCAGCTCACGACGTGCGCGTTGGTCATGATGCGCTTGCCCTTGATAACGAAGCCAGAACCGCTGCTGCGGCGGACCGGGTCAAACCTCCACGGTGCGTCCCAGACCGGCTGCTGGCTGAACGTCATGATCTGGATGACCGAGCGCTCCGGCTCGGCAGCCAGGCCCGAGCTCGCCAAAACTACCGTCAGGGCAAGACACAAGAACTTATTTGACACGCGGCGAAAATGGTGAGGGTTGGAACAATGGTCAAGCAATTACGAAATTCTAGCAATGGTACAGTTTTGTGGAGCGAGGCTTCCCAATGAAGCGTACCCCCTCATCCCGTCCTTTTCCCCCAGTGGGGGAGAAGGAGGGCAGTTGAGGGGATTCCGACCGATTGGCTTCGATTCACGTCAGGATTTTGGAAGTGTTCCCTCCATGAACCGCCCCCCCTCACCCCATCCCTCTCCCCCTCGGAGGGGGAGAGGGTGCCTGAAGGGTGGGTGAGGGGGCGGCTCTCCACGAACCGGGTGGGGGAGACTCCGTCGAGCCCTAATTTCTTTCGTTTGGAGATCAGGGCTCGACGGAGTCTTGCCCCACCGGTTTTGGTCCTAATGCGCGGTCGAAATGCCGTGGGACAAAGCTGTGAACGAGGCGTGTGGTCCGTCGGACACAGGCTACTGCCGCTTATACTTCCCCATCAATTGTCCCTCGGCGAGGATGCGCCCATACATCACACGGACCAGATCCTTTTTTGTCGCGCCCGGTTTGAGGGTGATTTCTGCGTCGAGCGCGTAGAGTTTGAAAAAATAACGGTGCGGGCCGCCGGCGGGCGGACAGGGACCGCCATAGCCGATGCGCTTGAAATCGTTGATGCCTTGCTTCGCCCCGGTGGCGAGGATTTCGGTGGTTGGAATCTTTTCTGGAAGCTCTGTCTCGGTTGGCGGGAGTCCGTAGAGGACCCAGTGGACCCACGTGCCGACCGGCGCGTCCGGGTCGTCACAGATAAGTACCAGGCCTTTGGCGCCTGCGGGAACGTTGCTCCATTTCAATGGCGGGGAAACGTCCTCGCCATCGCAGGTGTATTTCGCCGGAATGAATTCGCCTTCGGCAAAGGCGGCACTGGTCAGTTGGATCGTCATAGCGGCTTTGTCCTTTCGTGAGGGCGCGGTTCCCAGGATCAGAACGAGCACAAGCCCGAGGGCGAGAACAACACCAACAATCGACGGAACAGATTTTTTTCCAATTGATAATCGTTTGGTTTTGCGCCTGGCAATAGCGAATTGTGCACCACCGGTTTTTTCTTCCCCGAATCACGCGAATCAACGCGGAAGAGAAAAACCGTTGCAAAGGATTAGCGCCGACTCACGTCGGCGGCTACGGTTCAGGGGTTTCTGGCCGCCCGGCTCAACGCTTTTCCCCGTTTTCGCGGAGGCACCAAAGCGCCTTGTGAGTGCGGATGAAAATGTCGCCTTCAGAAACGGCCAGGGAAGCGTTGTCAGTTTCACCGAGAGAATTGGTGGCCAGCAGCTCGAACTTCGGACTCGCTTTGAGCACGAACGTGTCGCCGGAATGGTTGATGACGTAAAGCCTGCCGTCGGCCAAAATCATTGAAGACCACGACGAATTGTCCGGGCCTCTGCCACTGAGTCGTTCCTCCCAGACCAGTTTGCCGCTTTTCAGTTCAAAGCATTCGGCCACGCCCGGATCGTTCAAAATGTAGATGTGACCGTGGTGAATGACGCCGGAGCCGATGCGTTGTTTGGTTTTCGGGTGGTGCCACAGCCGGCGTGTTTGGGTCACATCACCGTCGCCGTCCGCTCTCACGGCGAGCGACATGCCCATGAAACCGCCCATGGCAACGATGGTGCCATCGGAATAGAGGGGCGAGGTGTAAACCAACGGATTCAGTCCGCCGCACGTCCAAAGTTCTTTGCCCGTTTTCGGATCGTAAGCCGTCGCGCGCCTGGGCCAGGTCATAATCAATTCCTCGCGGCCATTCACTTTGATGACGATCGGCGTGCTCCAGGAGCCAACCCAATTTGGTTTCTCGCCCGGTTTTTCCTGGCCGGAATCGCCGCCCGGTTCGTCCACTTGCCAGACCGTCTCGCCGGTCTTTTTGTTGACCGCGATGAGGAACGTTCGTTCGCCCGGACCGAAATTCAGGATGCAGAGGTCGCCGTGGATGATGGGCGAAGCGCCGTTGCCCCAGATGTGCGCCTGCCTGCCGAGGTCGCGGTGCCAAAGTTCATTGCCGTCGAAGTCGTAACAGTAAAGTCCGGCAGACGCGAACGACGCGATCACACGCTGACCATCGGCCACGGGCGAAGCGGAGCAAAGCGGATTCGTTTCGTGCGTCGATTCCTTCTCAGGGTAAGTGACGCCGGACTGCCAGAGCAATTTGCCGTCGGCGCGATTGAAGCACATGAGCGTGCGCCGGTTCCCGGCGGCTTGGGTGAGGAAAACGCGTTTGCCCCAAGCTATCGGCGTCGAATTTCCGCGTTCGGGCAGCGGCACGCGCCAGCGGACGTTTTCATTCGTGCCCCAATGAAGCGGCAAATTCTTCTCGGCGGACACGCCGGTTCCTGCCGGTCCGCGCCACTGCGGCCAGTTGTCGGCGAAGACTGGCGCCGAAACAGCGAGCGCGGCCAAAACAGGCAGTTGACGAAAACAACGCGTGCCGGCGTAGAAATACGAGGCTGGATTCATGGCCGAAGCTTAACCAGCCGCGCCGGTTCTTGAAGCGAATTGTTTAGTTAGCAGCTCCGACCATCCTGTTTAACCACGAATGAACACGAATAGGGAGAGAGACACGAATTTCAGTAATTTTCACCAATTGAATTCGTGTTGATTCGTGTTCATTCGTGGTTTTCATCGCATGTCTAACCGGAGCGGTAGCCGAACAAGGTTCGCTGTTTGAGGATGTGCGCGACCTGCGGCGGCACCATGATTTCCCAGGCGGAATCGCCCGCCCGGATTTTCTCCAGCACCTCGCGCGAGAAGATCGGCAGGAAGGCCTCGTTATAGTCCTGTATGCTTTGGATGAAATGATTTTCCAGCAGGTAGGAGTAGAGGTGCCGGAGATGCGGCGCGACGCGCAGGTTGCCCGCGGTGATGATGGAGCCGGTCGCCGGGTCCTGGGCCGGATAAACGTAGAGCCGCAAATCATTTTTGAACAGGCGCCCGACCGCTTCGAGAATGCCGCCTTCGAGGTCGGTGTAATATTTTTCCTCGAAAATTTCGCGCAGGCTGGGAACGCCCATCGCAATGCCGATCATCTTCTTGGTGTAGCGGGACAGGTAGGATGACAGCCGGAAATAGCGGGCATAATTCGAAATGAGGACCGTTTTGCCGAGCGAGCCGAGCAGATCGACGCGGTCCAAAAAATCCTTGTGATCGATCACGCCGCCATCACCAGTGAGGTTGCGCAGCGTCATTTCCATCAGCACAATGATTTCTTCGCCCTGCGCCTGCGGTTCCTGCACGAACTGGGCCTGGGCGCAATTCAGCATGTCGATGGTCACTTTGGTGACGGGCCGGAAACTGCCGCGTTCGACGAGGATCGGCTTTTTGTAGAGCACTTCGGCGGCCTGCACCACTTCGCCGTTTGCGGTGAACATCGCGGAATCCGTCAGTCCCTGCGTGACGAGCTGCAGTGCCATCAAGCGATTGTCGAGGTCCTTGAACGTCGCACCGGCGAACTTGATCATGTCCACTTCGATCCGGTCGCGCGAGAGATTATCCATTAAACTCGCGATGACGGTTTCCGGGTCAGAGTGATAGCAGCAGGCGGCGTAGATCAGGTTGACACCGATGATGCCGAGCGCTTCCTGTTCCTGGACGTTCTCTTTGTCGAGCATCCGCACGTGGATGATGATCTCCGACGGCTCCGCCTTCGGCGCAGTTTGAAACCGGACGCCCATCCAGCCGTTCGGTTCGTCATGCCGCGAATAGCTGCGGGCGGCCACGGTGTTGGCGAAGGCGAAGAATTTTGTCGTGTCACCGCGTTTGGCGGTCAGCCGTTCCAGCAGCAGGGCATATTCATGATCGAGCATCGACTGCAGACGTTGCCGGCTCACATAGCGTTCGCTCGGGCCGTAAATCGCGTCGCTGACGATCATGTCGTAGGCAGAAATCGTCTTGGCAATGGTGCCCGACGCGCCGCCGACGTGGAAAAACCAGCGGGCGACCTCCTGTCCGGCGCCGATCTCGGCAAACGTCCCGTATTTGTTCGGGTCCAGGTTGATTTGGAGCGCCTTTTGTTCGGTGCCGGGAATCTCGCGTGTCATAGCGGATGAATTATTCACGAAGTTCCCGGAGAGACGAGTCTGAAAAGAATTGCGCCAGGGGATAGTTGGGGGGGCGCGGGCCGGTGGCCTGCTGGGTTCGGCGGCTCGCTGGAGATTCGACTCCACTGCCCATGAACCTGACTTCGGTAGGGACATCGCGCTGCGATGTCCCGCCCGCGAATCAGCGGGCGGCATCGTTGCGCCCCTGAACGCGGCGCGGACGGAACCGGTTGGGGCGAGACTCCGTCGAGCCCTGATCTCTGATGGATCAAATTAGGGCTCGACGGAGTCTCGCCCCACCCAACTTTATTGCGAAGCCTTGCCTGCTACAGCCCGCCGCGAGGCGCCCCAGCCGGAGCGGTTCATCCATTTCTGCAAGACGGGAACGAACGGGCTGATGCGATCGCCGGCGCAAAGTCCGGTGCGGTACACATCGCTGCCCGAATAATTCCACCAGTTCCAGCCGATGCCGAACCGCTCGAAGAAAGCGAGGTAATCGTTGAGCCAGGCTTCGCCGTCTTCGTCCGGCTGGATCATCGAGATGCCGAATTCCCCACAATGAATCGGCGCGTGGTTGCGAATGGAAAAAAGAATTGCCTCCAGCCACGGCTCGATCTGCGTGCGCTCGGTGGTGGACTTGTAACCCGGATAATATTCGTCGTAAGCGTAACCCCAGTGCTTGCCGTAATGATGAAAACTGTAAAGCACATTGGCGTCTTTCACCGGCTTCAGCCACGCGCACCATTCCGGTTGCGCCCAGCCGTCGGCGGATTCCCAGACGATAAGATGCTTCCTGTCCACCGAACGGATGACCGCGGTCAGTTCCGCCATCAGCTCGTTCCAGTGATCTGGATTCAGGTAGGCCGGCTCGTTGAAGAAATCGTAGGAGATTGACCACTCCGGTTTGTCCGCGTAGCGGGCGGCAATTTGTCTCCAAAGCTCAAACACGTTGGTTTTCGTCTCCGGATGCGCGCGCCAGTAACGGGTGCTGTTGCGCACCGCCCCGCCGGTGTCGATTTGCGGCGTGTCCTCGTTGAAGAACCAGCAGAGCATCATTTGCATGCCGGCGCCATTGCATTTGTCCACGAGTTGATCGAGTCGCTGCCACGTGGCGTCGTTGTCTTCGAGGAGCGGTCCGCCCAGGTATTTCACCAGCGGCAGGTCCCAATCCGCGTGAAACGCAAACGCGTAGCGGCAATGATCGAATCCCCATTGGCCCATGCGCCGGAACATTTCGTCTTCGCCCGCCCCGCCGCGCGCGTTGAGTTCCGGCTTCACTTTGCCGAACAGTTCGCCGACGCCTTTCCTGACCTTGGAACGATCGACCGCTCGCGCGCGGTACTGGACCGTCTCGGAATTTTCGACCACACGATACGGCGCGTGGACCGAGTGAAACGGCGTTTTTTTCGTGACGCCGATTTGCAGACCCGGAGAACGATATTCCAGACCGTAGCTGAACAGCATCGGTACCGGCGCGACTGTCAACGGCGACAGGTCGCCGAAGCCGCCGAGATCGAAGTAGTGATATCGGATCGTATGGAGACGCAGGAGCGGGTCCACCGTCGCGAGATTTCGTTCGACCCAGGTGCACTCGCTGGCCGCCACCGGGTAGCGCCGCAGCGCTCGCGCCCAATAGCGACAGTCAGTTTCGGTCAGACGCCTCCCGGCCACCGTGGATAAAATCGCCGCGCGAACCGGGCCGCTGTTGAAAGAGATCGTCAGCCCGATCGCGTCCTGGGCATTAGCTTTCCACGCGAGCGAAGCAGGCGGTCGCTCCAGTACAATCAAGGCGTCTGCTTCGGCGCCCTGCAATCGGATCCAATTTTCTGCCATCGTGGCGCCGTTCAGCAACAGGCCGCCGTCGGGGCTGAGCGGGATCCGCTGCATTCCCTTCTTCGCGGCGAATGTGATGTTGGTCGGCGCGGCGAATCCGCGCGCTTCCCAGCCCCACAACTCCAATTTGGGTTCGTCCACCGCCACCATCACCGCGGGCGACATGGCGCCGGCAAGAAAGGTTACGTGCGCGCCAGCGCTGTGCGTCGGCCAGGTGTATTCCTTTACCAGTGACAGCGGCCCTGGCGTTTCCACCAACTCCGGCGCGTTGCGTTCGACAAACAGCGCGAGCGGCCCACTGATGATGCCGCCGAAGTTGTCGTGGTTGTAAACCTGAATGGCGATGACGTTGGTCTGTCCGAACAGGAGCAAGTCGGTCGGCACTTCATGCGTCGGCGGCGGACTTTGTTCGCCTTTGCCAAGCGGCTTGCCATTGACGAAAATCCGCGCCCAATTCTGGATCTGGCCGGTTGCCAGCCGGATCTTTTTTCCCTCCCACTTTGCCGGCAGGAGAACGCCTTTGCGATACCAGGCATACCCGTTATACGGCTTGTCGCCGAAACGCATATCGCCCGGACGATAGGGCGCGTCGCCCGGGCTTCGAGGATTGTCCTGCGCCACCCCTTGCTGTTCCCACGGTTCCGGCGCAACGAGCTTCTTCCAGCTTCCGCTGTCCTGTTTTGCTGTGTGCCAGCCGAGCTTTTCGCCTTCGTTGTTCGGGTCCGTGCGAAACTCCCAGCGGCCGACCAGATCAAGGTATGCGGCGGTCGATGGCGCGATCGTAAAGGTCCAGCGGGAGGGATCATTGTTCATCAATTCAGGCGTATTGAGCCACGCAAAGCGGTCCTCAGGAAATTCGTCGGGCGCCTCCGCCAATGACACGCTGGCCGAATACAGCCGCGGACGGACGCCCGAAAGAATTTCCCGCGCCGCGGCGACGTGCTTCTGGACAGCGTCCCAGTCGTTGAAGGTCGCTTCGTAGCGGGCAATCACCATCCGCCGCCACGCTTCGCCCAGATCATCCTTCACGCTTTGGGCCGCCGGAACGGACAACGTCAGCAGGGCTGCGCAGGCGGTGAAATGCTGGATGTGTCGCTCGGTCTGCTCCACTTCGCGCGCGGTGTTGATCGTCAGCTCCGCGGAAGCGAGCAGGGTTCCTGCCTTTTCCGCCAGCGCAATCGCGTTCGTGAAATTTCCCTCTTTCTGGGCCGGGATTGCCTGCTCCTTCAAAATCGCCTCGGCGCCCGAGATCGGTTCAGCGGCAAAGCGTTCCGCGCGTCGCCACAAAGTGTCCGGCGAAAAAGTCAGGATCTCCTCCGCTGGCCTGAAGCGGCGCAGCAAAAAAATCGACTGGTCCCGCAAGCGTTGGACGCGCGCGAGTGTTTGGCTGATGGCTGTCTTGCCGCGTTCCTCATCGTTGTAGCGCAACAAAAGTCCGTTGTGGGCGAGGTTGAACGCGCCGGATGACTCGCCGGGCCGATACGGCCTGGCGGCCGGCGGCAATTTTGTGCCCGGCGCGACCGGCACTTTCCAATCGCAGCCCGACGCGAACGGATACCGCCGGCCCTGGTCATCCACCAATTCGCCTTCCGCCACGACGTGAGCCGGCCCGAACTGCAATTTCACATCACGCGCGCCGCGCACAAACGTCGTCAAGTCCGCGTTGTAAACCAGTCCGCGGTCCAATTCCTTCATCACCAC
>QHPA01000085.1 GCA_003218935.1 Verrucomicrobiota bacterium | reverse complement strand
GAACGCGTCCATCAATCCGGACTACGTCGCCTACAACGTCACGTTGAGCGACGGCGACGAGTTGACCGGCTTCATTCGCGCCCAGGACAACGCCTCGATCAAGCTGGTCGGCCCTGACGGCAAAGAGAGAGGGTTCCGGCCAACCGACGTGAAAGAGATGCGCGTCAGTTCCGTTTCACTGATGCCCACCGGCCTGGTTGACGGTTTGAAGGAGGAGCAGGTTCGCGACCTGCTGACGTTCTTGCTGAACGAACCGCCGAAGCGAAGCGTTGCCGAGGTCGAAGCGGCATTGAGCGCCGGGGAGAATCGAAAATCGAAAATCGAAAATCGTAAATTGGGAATCGTCCTCGTCGCTTCGAAACAGGATCACGGGCCGGGCCAACACGATTACCCGGCGTGGCAAAAGAACTGGCTCCGCCTCCTCACCTCGGCGGCTACGAACGTCGTCGCAGTCCCCGCCTGGGAGTGGCCGAGCCAGGAACAGTTTAAGACCGCAGACGTCATCGTTCTCTACTATTGGAACCACGAGTGGAACGGGGAAAAGTTCAAACAACTCGATGAATTTCTCGCGCGTGGCGGCGGGTTGGTGTTGTTCCACTCGGCGACCATCGGCAATGACCAGGCGGAACCGCTCGCGGAGCGATTTGGTCTGGCCTCGCATTCATCACCGCGCACGAAGTATCGCCACATGCCGCTCGATTTGAAAATCATCGCGCCCGACGACAACGCGATCATGCACGGTTTGCCCCGTCAGATTCATTTTCTGGACGAACCGTATTGGCCGCTCGCGGGTGACGCGAGCAAGGTCGAAGTGCTCGCGACCACGAGCGTTGACGGCGAAGACCAGCCGGTGATGTGGACGTTTCAAAAAGGCAAAGGCCGCGTCTTCGCCAGCATCCTGGGCCACTACACCTGGACGCTGGAAGATCCGTTGTTTCGTGTCATCGCGCTGCGCGGACTGGCCTGGGCAGCTGGCGAACCAACGGGACGATTGGAAGGGCTCGCCCTGGCTGGTGCGCAGTCACAGTAGTCACCGGTCTCAGGAGAGAATTCCCCAAACTTTGAACGCGCCTGGCGCCCTTGAACCGCCAGCGGCCCCCGCACCTCGCTCCCCACTGGCATTGAATTACGCCCGGGCACCGAGAACCGCACTGATAGGCTCCTAATCTTAATCCTAATCGTAATCTTGCTCGGCTTAGGTTCTTGGAGATCAGGAGTAAGATTACGATTAAGAGTAGGAGGAAACGCGGGGGAGAGGGTGCCCAAAGGGTGGGTGAGAGGGAAGTCCCGATGCCTTCCGGTTCGCTAGAGCACGCATTGGGACCATGAACCGCTGGCCTCACAGAGGCGCGGTCCGGACCGCGGGTCTGCGACCCGCAGCCTGCTCGGTTCATGGGAAGGGATGGTTCTCACGCGATCAGGTCCGCCTCCTTACGTCGGCGGCTGCGAATCACGAGCCGGTTTCGCGCTGGACGACTTCGTGATACGTGGCGAGAATTTTGTCCACGATGGGCGAGGTTGGCACGGACTCCCCGTCGAGCGCGCAAACCGGCACGATGCCGAGCGAACTGAAGCTGAGGAAGATTCCTTCCGATTTGAGCAACGATTCCGGTTTGATGACGCGTTTGTTTGTGGGCAGGTTGAGCGCCTGGCACAATTCCAGAACCACGGCGCGCGTGATTCCGGGCAACGCGCCGCGTCCGGTCGGCGTTGTATAGACGGTGTCGCGGTAAATCCAGAAGAGGTTGGCGCTGGAGGCTTCGGCCACCTCACCGTTGGTATTCATCATCAGCGCGTCGTCGGCTTCCGCGGCTTCGGCCTCGGCGCGCGCGAGCACGTGCAGCAGTTTGTTGTTCGTCTTGAATGACGACAACGGGTCGCTGGCCGGCAGTTTGTAAGACGACGTTTTCAATCGCCACAGGGGCGGATTTTGCGGGTCAACGGCCTGCCTTGGATGCAACGACATCACGACCAAGGGCGAATCGGCGCCTGTGGGCGAGTAACCCCGGTCGCCCGGACCGCGCGAGAGCGTCAGGCGCAGCACGGCGTTGGGCATCTGGTTCCGCTCGATTAATTCGCTCGCGAGCACACGCAGTTCCTTGGGCGCGAAGGCGAGGCGGATTTTGAGAAAGTCCGCGCCGCGCGCCAGCCGTTCGAGGTGTTGCGCCCAGCGGAACGGTTTGCTGTTATAGACGGGGATGGTTTCGAAGACGCCGTCGCCAAACAGAAAACTGCGGTCGGTCACGGGCACCGCCGCCTGTTCTTCCGACATGAACTGCCCGTTGATTAAAACAGTCATACTTGCGGGCGGGCGGGTTGCCACACCAGCCCGGACGTTGGGACACCAGGAAGTCGTCCCGACCTATGTCGCTAGAAAAGCATACGCCGATTGGGATTGCAAATTCAAAGCTGCAAAAAACCCGCGGGCCTTGGCCAGCGTCTCCTCATACTCTGCTGCCGGAGCCGAATCCGCCACCATGCCGGCGCCGACCTGGAAATAAACCGTGCGTTCTCTGCAAATGGCCGCGCGGATGAGAATACTTAACTGGCTTTCACGATTGAAACCAAGATAACCGAGGGCGCCGGTGTAAGGCCCGCGCGTGTTCGGTTCGAGTTGGTCGATGATTTCCATCGCGCGGATTTTCGGCGCGCCGGTGACGCTGCCGCCGGGAAAACACGAGGCGAACGCGGCGAAATGCGTCGTGCCCGAACGCAAACGGCCTTCGACCGTGGAAACCAAGTGCTGCACCTGGGCATAACGCTCCAACCGGACGAGTTCGGGCACCTGCACGGAGCCGTATTCGCAGACCTTGCCCAGGTCGTTTCGCAACAGGTCGGTAATCATCACGAGTTCAGCCATTTCCTTGGCGCTGGTCTGGAGTTCGTACGTAAGCTGGGCGTCACGGGTCGGGTCGGCGGAACGCGGACGAGTGCCTTTGATGGGCCGCGTCTGGATGTGCGGCCCGTTCAAGCGCAGAAAAAGTTCCGGCGACGACGACGCGATCTGAAATTCACCGCAGTCGAGGCAGGCGGAGAACGGCGCGGGCGAAACAGCAGCGAGTCGCTGAAAAAATTGCCAACCGGAAAGCGGACATGGAGCGGCCAGACGCTGCGAAAGGTTGACCTGATAGATGTCGCCGGCGCGGATGTAACGCCGGGCGTGTTCGACCGCCTCGAGGAAATCAGCGCGAGAAGAGTTGGAGACAACCCGCGCCTCTGTGCCGTTGCCGCAACCTTCAAGTTGCGCTTGGGGTCGCAGTCTGAAGTCTGCGCCTCTATCCGTTTCGAGCAAGTTCCGCCAGAATTCCGACAGCCTTTGCGCCTGTTCGTCATCGCGGGAGCCGTCCGCGTCCAGACCGGTGGAAACAATCCACGTTTTGCCGAGGAGATGATCGAAGACGACGAGGCTGCCGTAGAAACCGACGTGGCAATCGGGCATGTCCAGATCGTTGACCGCCAGGCGCGTGAGCTTCGGCTCAACGAAATTCTTCAAATCGTAGCCCCAGTAGCCAAAGCAGCCGCCCAACGGGAACGGGAAATCCACCTCGTCGAGCAGTTCGTAGCGGGCCATCAAGCTGTCGAGTAGATGCCATGGATTGCCGAATTGAACCTGCAAGACCGTGTTCGGAGCGCGGAGGATCGCTCCACGAGTTTTGGTCAGGGTTCGCGAGGAGCGATGCTCCGCGCTCCGCGGCATCGGCTTGCCGCCTGCGAATTCGGTTTCACACCGCGGTCCAAAGGAGCGGAAGGTGAGGAAGGGTCTTGCCGCGACGAACGAATACCGCGCCTGCGGCGAATCAAACAACGCGCTCCGCAAAAGCACTACACCCGGCTCGCCCTGCAGTTGCTCCACGAGCGACTCCGGCGAGTGTGACGAGACAATTTCATGAATCAACGGGAGCATTCCGGGAGCGCGGGTGATTTGTTATCTCATGCCGAACTTGCGGGCAAGCCGCCAGGGCCATGATCCTTCCGGCTCATCCGCCAGAGCAGCCAGGTCGATTCATCGAACAACGCTGCTTTGCTGGCGTAAGCCGCGTTGCCGGGCGCGCCTTGGCGCAGCGCGATGGCGCCGTGGTTCATTATCGCCTGGGGCGCGCTTTGGGCGAACAGTTCAATGAGCAGGCCGAGTTTCTGTGGGAGATTCACGTCCGGGCGATCGAAGCAATACTTGAATGGGAAAGTGTCCGCTTCCATTTGGAAGCGCATCGCACCGCCGGCAACGAAAATATCCAGGAGAAGCCTGACGTCATCTTCGACTTTGTGTCGCACATCGGTGACGGATTTGGCGTGGAACCCACGGACCGGGTCGTAGGTGCGCACCGTTTCTTCTCTGCGCGTTTGGCTCAGGTCAAAATGACGGACGGCTCCGGCAGACAACAGGGCAATCTGTTGCCACGGCAGCGGGACGGCGCGCCCGACCGGGTCATAAACCAACAGCGCTTCCGGCCTGAGTTCCATGCGTCGCACAAATTTAGCGTCGGGCAATTTTGGGAGTTGATTCGCTTCGATCATTTCCGTTGGCACGCCTTCGCTCTGCAAGGCGCGCTGCAGTGCGGCAGAGTCTTCCAGCGAAAGATTTTTGAGGAGAATGCCGCGCGCTTCCACGGCCGTCTTGACGGCGTCGGCTTCGGTCAGCGTTTTGAGCGACTTGACGGCGCGCTTGAGCTGGTCAGCGGTTGGCGCGACATCAACCTGGAGGATGGCGTAGGACAAGTGACAGGGTTTCCGGTTTCCTCAGAATTTCAGTAACTTTACGGGCGCGTTTTCAGATTTCAACGGGCTTACCAGCGCCAGATTCAGTCGCTCCGGACGAAAAAAATCGCGGGCTGCCGCGCGAATTTCTCCGGCAGTGACCCGAGTCAAACGGCGTTTGACTTCGAGCGCGGGAATGACTTTGCCGTAGCCGAGGAGTTGTTCGCCCAGCCACATCATCTGGCTCTCGGTGTTTTCCAGACTCAGATCAATTTGGCCGATGACGTAATCGCGCGCGCGGCGCAGTTCGGCCGCCGCCGGCGGCGCCTCAACCAGCCGACGCAGTTCGCGCAGGATCAGCTTCAGCGTTTTGGGCAGGTTCTCCGCGTCAAGCCCGGCGGAAATCACCAGGTCCCCGGTGTCGTCGAAGAAGCTGAGCGAGCTGTAGATGTTGTAAGCCAGGCCGCGGTCTTCGCGCACGACCTGAAAGAGCCGGGAACTCATGTTCTCGCCGAGGATCGTGTTGAGCAGGCGCAGAGCGAAGCGGCGCTCGTCGTGGCGCGAACAGGCGCGGATGCCGAGCGCGAGCTGGGTCTGCTTCGTTGCTTTGGTGAAGAGGCGAAGGCGCGGCTTGGTCTGCCGGTTGTCGGCGGGAACGAACCCCGGTCGTTTGCCTGCGGGAAATCGCCGGGTAAAACCCGCGGCAGCGCGGACGACGCTTTTGTGCGACAGATTGCCCGCGGCTGAAATCAGTGTGGCACTGGTCACGTAACCGGTTCCCAAAAAATTCAACAAGTCGGCGCGGGTCATGGCCTCGAGCGTCTTCTCGGTGCCGGTCAACGGCCTGCCCAGCGGATGGTTCGGCCAGAGCGTTTCGTTGAGCAGTTCCTGGACGTGGTGCTGCGACTGGTCGAGATACATCGCCAGCTCTTCCTTGATTACGCCGCGTTCCTTTTCGATCTCGACCGGAGTGAACCTGGAGTTCAGGAACATATCGGTCAGCACTTCGAGCAGTTCGTCCAAACGGTCGTGCCGCGCCTTCGAGTAAAGGCAGGTGTTCTCCTCGCCGGTAAACGCGTTCAGGTAACCGCCGGTGCCCTCGACCGCCTGGGAGATTTCTTTGGCGGTGCGTTTTCTGGTCCCTTTAAACAGCATGTGTTCGATGAAATGCGACGCGCCGTTCAGCGCCGCTGGCTCGTAGCGTCCGCCCACGCCGACCCACAAACCGACGCTGACGCTAGCCATGTGCGGCATCTCCGCGGTGGCGATGGTCAGTTGGTTGGGCAGACGAGTGATCTGGTGCATGCGGATGGCAAATCAGGCAAACGCTTTCGGATGCGCCTCCGGCGGGCTGACGCGGCGCTGGTAATCGACAATCAAATCGATCGCTTCCTGCACGTCGTCAGTGACGGTGGCCAGGTCGAGATCTCCCGGACTGACAAATTTTTTTTTCTCCAGCGCGCTTTTCAGCCATTGCAACAGTGCCTTCCAGTAATTGCGGCCGAAAAGAATCAACGGATACCGTGGAATGCGCTCGGTCTGCACCAGCGTGATGATTTCAAAGAACTCGTCGAGTGTGCCCAGTCCGCCCGGCATAAACACAAACCCCAAGCTGTATTTCACGAAGCAGACTTTGCGTGAAAAGAAATAGTGAAAGTGAATCGGGACATTGGCGTAACGATTTCCCTTTTGTTCATGCGGCAGTTCGATATTCAGTCCCACGGAATTCCCTTTGGCTTCGGTTGCGCCTTTGTTCGCCGCTTCCATTATCCCCGGTCCGCCGCCAGTGATCACGGCGAAATGATGTTTGGCAAGCCCGCGCGCCAGTCCGACGGCAGCCGCGTAATAAGGGTCGCTCCGGGAGGTCCGGGCGGAACCGAAGATCGTGACCGCCGGTCCGATTTGCGAAAGGGTCTCAAACGAATCGACGAACTCCGCCATGATGCGGAAAATGCGCCACGGATCTTCCTTGGTGAACCCGAACGTATGATTGTTCATGCGCGGAAGATAGGTGCGGCCACCGTGAATGTCGCGTATGAAGTGTCCGGGCCAGGCAGTCTCGGCCGCTCAATCCCGCCACGCGAAACGCAGTCTGTTACTTCTTGAGTTTGGCGACAGCGTCCCTCATCTCATTCAGATGAACGTCGGCCGAGGGATTGTCCGTGACGTGAGCGATCTTTCCGTCCAGCCCGATCAGGAAGCTGACACGGCGAGCCATGCTTTTGTTTGGCATTCGGGCGCCATACTCGTCGGCGATCTTGCCGTCGGTGTCCACCAGCAACGGGAAGTTGAGATTGTGTTTGGCGATGAACTTTTTATGGCTTTCGCCGTCATCGAAGCTGACGCCTAGGACCTGCACATTGTCTTTCTTGAGGTCGGTCATGCGATCGCGCAAGCCACAGGCTTCCTTGGTGCAGCCAGGCGTGTCGTCTTTTGGGTAGAAGTAGAGCAGGACCACCTGTTTGGCGGCCAAGCCGGACAGTTTCCACATCCTGCCGTCCTGGTCTTTGGCTTCGAATTCGGGCGCCTTGTCGCCGGCTTTGGGCGTGTCCGCGTGGCCGTTGCCCGCGCCCAACAAGAGCGCCACCGCCATCATCCATGTTGAGAAGTTTTTCATAATTATTTCTCCGGTTTTGTGTGCTGAGTGATGCGAAGGGAAATTACCGAACCGAGGCCGCTTGTCAAACCGGGAACCGGAGGATGTCCCCGCCAGGCATTAATGCCCGGTAAACCTGCCGATTCGAATTCCTCACGGCCGGCGGAGGCGGAAGAACTGTGCGCTGTTCGTGGCCGGAATGGTCAAGGATTTGTTCGTGCCGTCATCGGTGATGCCGGCGGCGGTGACCCAGCCTGCCGGGGTGGCCAGCGTGCCGGCCTGTTCCAACGCGAAACCGGCCGTGTCAACGGAAGGCCAGGAAACCATTACCTGCGTGTCGGAGCAAAGCGCCGAAAGCGCGGGAAGAGCCGGCAGGTAAGCGCGGGCAATGTATGGAGACACTTTCCCGCCCACCGTCGTGAAA
>QHPA01000084.1 GCA_003218935.1 Verrucomicrobiota bacterium | reverse complement strand
CGGGTGAAACGGATGTACTCATTGAAGCTGACTTTCCGCATTCTCGGCTTGTGCTTTGCGAGCCAGAGTTCCAATTGCGCGGCGGTGATGTTCTGCACAGGCACGTCGAGACTTTGCTCCCAGGTTCGTTTGAAAATATTCAGGATGCTCGTGCGGGTCGCCTGGGTCTTGTCATCGAATTGCTCAAGGCTCTTCTCATAAAGGTCCAGCAGTTCGGACAGCGTCAGCTTCGTCGCTTCAGGATCAACCCGGCCCTGTTTTTCCTGCTCCTCCTTCAACTTCCTTTTGGCGAGTTCCCGGTCGCTGGTTTTGAGGCTTTTCCAAATCAACTTGCCGTTGACTCTGAAGACCGCATAATAGCGGTCGTTCGATGAATACCGGTAGAGATTCTCGCCGACTTTGTGAAACTCACCTTTGCGGGCGTGAGTCTGCCCGTTTGTCGCTGCGTCCTTTTGCATATGGCGCAACATACAGTATAGAAGGGCAGTATAGAAGGGAGAATTTCGCCTTTCCAATGATTCATAGTAACGTGTTGTGCTAGAATTGAATGGGGTCGTAGCTCAGTTGGTAGAGCGTCTCGTTCGCAATGAGAAGGTCAGGGGTTCGACTCCCCTCGGCTCCACCATTTTGGAGGTCAGTTTCTAGCGATGTAAGACCTTCCTTGGTATCTACTTACTCTGGCTGCATAGCCCGCGTTTTTCATCGCAGTGACGGAACTGTATTGGCGGCGCTGAAAAAGAGGCAAGGGAATCAAGCTGATCCATCCGAAAGGCAGCAGAGAAAGGTGAGTGTTTCAACATGTGAACACACGCCCACTGTCTTGCGTTGTTTGTCGGCGTGCCGGGGACAGGACTCACTCAAGCTTCAGCCGATGAGGACGAGGCAGTGCACAAATCCAGCTTACACGACGCGTTTTCCAGGTTTTGGCATCCCTGAGGCGGCTTTTACCACGACGCAATGATTCGGACTTTTTGCCTCCCAAGCGGGCTTTTCCGCATCCCCGAAATACGGTCATCACCCACTTGCCCGCTTTCTCAGTAACCGCCAGCGTCGGGGAGGATCGACAAGAGATGATTGAGCCGCAAGGGCGCGCTAGAATATACGTTCGACACCGAAATAGAACGTCGCCATTGGAGGCAGATATTGATCTCGGGCTGTATGGCAAAGATAACAGTGATGTTGGCAGAGGACCACACGATAGTGCGCCAGGGCCTCCGCACATTGCTCGAAGCTGAAAACGACCTGAACGTTGTCGGCGAAGCTGAAAATGGACGCCAGGCGGTGCAAATGGCCAAACGCTTGCGACCCGATGTGATCGTCATGGACATTGGGATGCCCTCGCTCAACGGTCTGGAGGCAACGCGGCAAATCAGCAGGCAAATTCCCAAGTCCAAAGTCGTCGTCCTCTCTTCGTATAGCGATGATGAGTATGTGCAGCAGTTGACCGCAGCCGGCGCGACCGGCTACCTCATCAAAACGACCGCCTCGCAGGATTTAGTGGTGGCCATTCGCGAAGCGAAGAAAGGCAACGCCTTCTTCAGTCCGACCATCTCCAAACGGCTGATCGAACATTACCGACAGGCTGTTGCGAGAGGCGAACCCGTCAAGGAAGGTCGCGGCCGGCTCACTTCGCGTGAAATGGAAGTACTCCAATTGATCGCTGAAGGTAACCACAACAAGCAAATTGCGGAAAAACTCTTCATCAGCATCAAAACTGTGGAGAAACACCGGCAGCAGCTCATGAACAAGTTGGAGATTCACGAGGTGGCCGGCCTCACCCGCTACGCCATTACCAAGGGATTTATCGAAGACCCCAAGGGCATCCACAAACGCCCGCTACACCCCTGAGTCGTTTCCTTTCGGAATCTCCGGGACTGAGCGTTGTCAGCGTGAAGCCGCCGCCGCGTGTTGTGAGCGGCTTGACTCCTGCAACGCTTCTGTTTCTTGTTGAATGCGGAGGCGCTCAGCCCGCGACTCCTGGAGCACGTGCTCCAGCCGGTCATCGGCCAACTGCGTCAGCAGCGCCGCCGCATCCTTCATCTCTCCATGTTCGACCGCGCGCGACAACACTTCCGCCTTCGTGGCGCCCCTTTTCCTGCCCAGAAACGGTTTGAGGATGAGATAGACCACGTCCCGGACCGGCATATAGCGAAGAAAACGCCGCAACAGCCGAAAGGTCTGCACCGGAAAATGCAACAGCTTGTACATAAACAGTCGACGCAGCCCCGCGCGGCGCACGTCGTTGATCACCTCGCCCGACAGGCACGTCGGATCGATCGCCGAGCATTTGAAGTACTTGTACCAATCAGTCTGTTCATTGACCAAACCGCGTTTGACATATTCGTGCCACATCGGCGTGCCGCGATAGACACAGAGCCGGTTGAATCCGAACGTGTCCAGCGGCAGCCTCGACGCAAAGTCAAAGGTCGCCTGCATGTCTTCGACCGTTTCATCCGGGCAGCCGACCACAAAAAAGCCGTGGACAATCTCGATGCCGGCCCGCTTTGCGTTTGTCACCGCGGTCCGGACCTCCTCCAGCGTCTGCTCTTTTCGCAACCGATCGAGTATCTTCTGGCTCCCGCTCTCGATACCGAACATGAGCGTGCGACAATGCGCTTTGGCCATCGCCGGAAACAAGTGCTGGGCGACGGAGTCCACGCGTCCTTCACAGCCCCATTGGATCGTGATGCCCCGGTCGTTGAGGCCCTTACAGATGGCTTCGATCCGTTTCGGCTGGAGCAGGAAATGGTCATCCACAAAGTAAATCGCACCGTACCCCATTTCCTGGAGATGCTTGAACTCGTCCACGACGTGCTGCGGGCTCCTCGAGCGCCACTTGCCTTCGTTGAAGATTGGAATGTCGCAGAAAACGCAGGACCAGGGACAGCCGCGTGAAGTCTGCATCGTCGTGAAGCGCTCCATGGAGAGCACTGCGGGCACGTCCAGCGGCATGGATTCCACGAAATCCAACGGCAAACTCTCACGATCCGGGAACGGCCACTGATCCAGATTGCGCTCCGTCTTTCGATTCGGGTTGTTCACGATTTGGCCATCCTTCGCCCAGGTCAAGCTCGCCACCTCTGCCGGATCATCCAGTCGCTCCAGCAGGTCAAGAATGAGCTGTTCGCCGTCCCCGCGACAAACGAAGTCCACCTCCGGGCATTGCAGCTTGACCAACGGGGCATTGAGACTGGCAAACACGCCTCCAAACGCCAGCTTCACCTCGCTGTTTGCGGCACGGATCTGGCGGGCGAGGATTTTGGCGTACGGATAACTGGTCGTACTCAGAAAACTCAAGCCCACGAGAGCAGGCTGCTGCCGCTGGATCTCCTCGATGATGACCCCATCGGGCGTTTCGGGATTGGCCTGATCAAACATCACGCACTCGTGGCCCGCGCGTTTCAGTACCGCCGAGAGCGACATAATTCCGATGGGAGGAAACCCCATCACGCGAATCTTTCCGTTCCGGGCGCGGGTCCTGGATGGAAGGGCGTAAAACTGCGGGTCTCGGACGTGGATTAGAAAAACAGTCATCGTGATCTCCAGTCTTTCGACCGCGAATAGGGACGGGGGCCTCTTCGCTCGCCGAGGCCTGTGAGGATTCGTCGCCTTCGCGGATCGAGCCAGCACCAAGCCGCGGCGAGACCGGCGGGCATCGTTTGGCACCCAGAACTCATGGCGGCGCTGACGGTCTGCCGGAAACGTATAGTTGTCAAAACTAATCTGAGTTCCCGTTCATTGCCTGGATATGCCCGGCGTTTGTCATGAACCCGCAGCCGCTCCAACGCTAAGCCATGCTTCTCTGATGGAGCGCGCGGCAATGTCCCAAATTGAACTGTAGGCCGGTGACATGGGGAGCGGATGACCATCTTTACGCTGCCTGGGGCGATGGCGGCGGCTTCGGCGGGTCGGACTCGGACGGCCGCGTCAGTATGGGCTTTGCTCGCATTGAAGGCGGCCCGGAAAACTGTCGTGGCATCAATGTGAACGGGGGAAAGAATCCAGAGTCCCCGGCGTCGTTCCCGAAAAAGGGCAAGACCAGCGGGATCGCTTTTGTTCCCGCAGAAATGGATCAGCGCTGACGGGCTGACGTTGTGGAGCGTTTTCAGCGTTTATGGCCAGGGCGGCAAACAAGGTATCAACGCCCACGACAAATTCAATCTGGTCAAGGCCACGATGGCCCGCGCTGCCGCCAAAGCAGCCGATGCCCAGGCCGCTGAACCGTGAGGTGCTATTGCTCGCCCGTGGTTGGCCTGGGGGACTGGAGTGGACGTTGAATCTTCAGGAGCTTTTGCTCGCCCGCCATTTCATCCAGCAACGCAGCGATCCAAAGCAGCATGTTCCGCTTCTCCTGCTCGATCCTCCACGCAAACGCGGGCAGCGAAAGGAGAACCATCCAAATCCAGTGATGCGCCCGTGCCAGGAGACCGATCAGCAGCAGTTCCGCGCCGCACGCGGACCAGAAGGCGATTCGCGCGGGCAGCGACCAGGTGACATTCAGTCGGCAGCGAAACATTCTTTCGTCCGGGCCAAGTTCCTCGGCGACCGTCGTCAAGCGCAAGCGGCTCCCCAATTTGGAGAGAATGCGGTTGAGAAAGGCGTACCGATCCAAGCCGCCCTCCGACCGGTAGCAGACCTGTCAATGATTCCAGGTCGTCGAGCTGTTCCCGCGAAACGGCACGTTTGAACACCGGCGGCGCGGAGCGCACGGTCAACCGCCAGTTGTAACGCGCCCAGCCGCGCACGATCGGCTGCAACAGGAAGAGCAACGCGACCAGCGGACGAGACCAGCTTCGTTGCTTCTTCTTAGGCAACCCGGCTTGCGCGGCCGCCACGGCGCACACGCCCAGGGAAATCAACAGGCTGGTCAGCGCCACCGGCAGCAACGGGTAAATCGACGCCGACAACACCAGCAGCGGCAGGGTGATCAGCACATGGTATTCGAGTGAAGTGCAGAACATCAACAGGAACGCTGGCTCCGGGGTGTAGAGCTTTTGAAAAAATCCGCTGCCGAACAAACCATGATAGACGATCTGCCGCTGCAGGGTCACACCCAGCTTCGACGCGGTGTAAATGCGGCCGCGCCATATGCCGCCGCCGAAAAAGTTGAAATACTCCGGATGCTTGCGCATCAGCAGGGCTTCCGCTTCGCCGTACCCGGCCTGTTGCTTCAAGTAAGCGCGGACCGTGGAACGCCGGTAGTGCCAGACAAAACCGGCGTGACTGAATCCGAGCTTGCCGCCGCGCTCCTGCAAACGCCAGCAAACATCCACGTCGTCACCCGCCGTGCGAAACACCGGGTCGAAACCGCCGATTTCCTCGAGCGCCCATTTGTAAAACACCATGTTGCAGCCGGGAACGTGCTCGGCCTCACGGTCGGTCAACATGACGTGGGCCGGTCCGCCGGGCGAGACCATCACCGCCGCGGCCACAAACGAATCGTCCGGCGGCAAAAAATTGTGTCCGCCCATGCCGACGAATTCGCCGCTCAAAAGATCGCCGACCAGGTAGTAGAGCCAGTCTTCGTCGGCGCGGCAGTCGGAGTCCGTGAACGCAACGATCTCACCCGTGGCCGCGGCGATACCGGTGTCGCGCGCGACCGATAGACCGTGGTGGTCCTGACGGAGGGAGCGGATGCGCGGAAACTCCTTCGCGATTTCCGACGTTGAATCCGTCGAGCCGTCGTCGACGAGAATGACTTCGCAATCGGGATAGTTCAGGCGCGCGAGCGATTCGAGACAGGCCTTGAGCGTGCGATCGCCATTGTAGCTGGCGACCACGACCGAAACTTTCGGATAGCGCGGCAGAGGAAAACGCGGCGCTGCACGAAACACCTTCTGAACGGCCCAAAAAGATTCTTTCGGTTTGCGGTCGCGTCCGGTCAAGCCGAAGCCCCACTCTTCAATGTGCCGTTCTCCTTTGAACCAGTCGTCGGTGTAACAGAATATGACCATCCCGGCCAAGCCGGCGCGAAACCCCGATTCAATTTGCCAGGCGAGGATTTCGCACTTGCGCGTTTCGCCCTCGCGCACGGAATCGATGCCGAATTCGCCGAGCATCAATGGCTTTGCGCCCGCGAGCATTTGCAGTCGCGCGAGATAATTCTCAAACGGCTTGCGGAGATGCAGGTAAACATTGAAACAAACGAAGTCGATGGTTTGCGGACGCAGAAATTCAGTCGGCGGAAAGGAAGTGAACGTGCAGAGGCAGTCCGGGTCAACCGACCTGGCGACATCAATCAATTCCTCGATAAAATCGGAGACCGCGCGGATGCCGCTCCACCGCACGATTTCCGCAGGAATCTCGTTCACCACGCTGTAGGCAAAGACGGCCGGGTGGCACTTGCAGGTCCCGGCCGCCTTGCGTACGGCGTCGCGAGCCTCTTTTCTCGATTTTGCCGATTCGAGAAAACAAAGGTGTTTGGGCCAGGGAATATCCACGAATACTTTGAGTTCATACTCGGCCGCCAGATCTAAAAACCAAGGCGGCGGCACGTAATAAACGCGGAGCAGATTGGCGCCCAGTTCGCGGATTTGCAGAAAATCCAACGCCGTCTGTTCGCGCGAGGGATACATTTCCTTTTGGTCGTTCGGCGCGAACGGCCCATAGGTCAAACCCTTGGGGTAAAACTTTTTTCCTCCAAGTCGAAAAAATTTCCCGTCCACGTTGACGCGTGACGCGGAGGTGCTGACAACAGACATAGGAAAGGGTTATTGCTTTTCTTCCGCCCGTTTGCGGGCGCGCCTTCGGTTGCTTTCGGAGCATCTTTCGCGTTCATTGCTGACCGTCCAGTGACAACGCCAGATGAACGCGGCGAAAACCAGTGCGAATCGATTGGCGCGTGGAGATCGCATGAAAGTTCTATTACGTCAGGGCAATGACTTCGGCAACTGAATTGAAATTCAATCCTTTTCACCGGGAAATGCCAAGGCTGGTCCGGGTAGTGGGTCTTCAAACTGACCCACTACCGCCGGTCTGGAGTGATTGCCAAAAGAAATTTCCGAAATGGTGGGCGACGACCTGCGGGTCGTCGCCGCAAACCGGCAGGTTTGCCCCACCATTTCGGAGATTACTTTTGGCGACCTGTATATACGTCTAGGAAACCTTCACCAGCTTGCCGCCGTGTTGGATTCGATAGCGTTGACCGCGCCATTCAACCGTTTTGCCAAGAACCGCCAGCGCCCAGAGGGCGACGTTCAATACATCTTTGATCGGCACCAGCCAGAAGAATGCCCAGTGCGAATGGGAACGAGTCAATCTCGACTCCTGGCGCATCGCTGTGAGTACTCGCGCCAGCCAGATCACGAGTGCGACCATGAGCGCCTGGGACAGAGGATGAAGGCTGACGACGACGGACACGGTCGCCCCGCTGACCGTCGTTGTGCCGGAGGTTTCGCTGGCGGTGGCGATAGCGGCGATGACCCAGAGCAGCGGCCAAAGCGTGGCGTTGCCCAGGATGCTGAAAAAGTAAGGCAGCGGCTGACAGACGCGGATGGTCCGCGCCCAGCGCAATTGATGCTGCCAGACTTCGCTCCAGTTCTTCGGTGAATCCCAACATTCGACGACTACGGGCGAAAGAACCACGCGCCCGCCTCGTTTGGCGACCCTGTTTCCGAGCTGGTAATCGTCCGCCAGAAAATCGACGAGCGCGTTGAAACCGCCGATGGCTTCAAGTTGCTGGCGGGTGGTCGCCATGACCGCTCCGAGCGCGAAGTCGAGCGGCTTGATGCTCCGGGATTGCAACACCTGGCTCCAGAAATCGGCGTTAATCGCGATGGCTTCCCATTGCATCGCCAGGGTTGCGGGATTGGCCAGCTGATAAAAACAGTTCACTAAACCAACCGCGGGATCACGCAACGGACTCACCATGTTGGTCAGCAAATCCGTCGGCACGCGGACATCAGCATCGCTGACGGTGATCAGGTCGTGCCGGGTGAGTCGTTGCAATTGGATCAACGTCGAAACTTTGGCATTGGAGCCGAGCGATTCGCTGCAAATTACCAGTTGCGCCTCGCGTCCAGGATGAGCGGCCATCAACCGGCGAACCAGCTCGCAGACCGGATCGGTCGCCGACTCCACGCCGAAGAGGATTTGCACAGAACCGGCGTAGTCCTGCGTCAGCCAGCTTTCCAGGCAGTGCAAGGTTTCGGCGTCCTCGTCCTTCAACGGTTTGAGCAGCGTGACTGGCGGCGTGAAACTCTTGTCGGCGACGCGTTGGTGCAATGGGAAACGCATTGCGACGACGAATTGCCAGAGCGCCAACGCGAGGCTGAGGGACGCGAGCGCGGCCAGAATAATGTGCAAGACCACGCGAGGTTCTTAACAAGGACGACGCGGACTAAGAAGTCTTTTCGGTCGGTCGTCCACGTGTCTAGCAGGGTTTTGAAAAACTCGCGAGTTTTTCAAAACCCTGCTAGGCCGTTGACTGGTTCCGTGATTCATCAGCGCGCAGCCGTCTCTCGCGACGATTCCAAAAGTATGCGAATGTAGTGAGCGAATCAGAACTGGTCCACCGCGACGACGCGCAGGATTTCCTCCAGCGGCGTCTGTCCGCTCAGGGCGCGGCGCAGGCCCATGTCCCAGAGCGTTTGCATCCCTTGCTGGATGGCGACCTGTTGGAGCGAACGCGTAGGCATCTTTTGCAGGATGGCGTCGCGCAACACTTCGTTGACGACCAGCATTTCGGTAACCGCGGTGCGCCCCGAATAGCCCGTGTGAACGCATTCCGCGCAACCGACGCCGCGGCGAAAGGCGGCGGTTTCGAGGGCTTCGGGCGGCAGCAAACGGAGAAAACCCGGTTCCGGCTGATAGGGTTGGGCGCAGTACGTGCAGTTTTTCCGAATGAGCCGGAGCCCGATCACGCCGCTGACACTCGAAGCGAGCAGAAACGGTTCGATGTCCATATTGATCAGACGCGCGAACACCCCCGCGGTGCTGCCACTGTGAATCGTGCTGATGACGAGGTGTCCGGTGAGGCCTGCCTGCACGGCGATGGCGGCGGTCTCCGGGTCGCGAATTTCGCCGACCATGATGACTTGCGGGTCCTGGCGCATGAGCGAGCGCAGCGCGACCGGATAGGTGAATTCCTTGTGCGGATTGATCTGCGCCTGGCTGATCATGGGCAGGTTGAATTCCACAGGGTCTTCGACGCTGCTGATGCTGATGGCCGGGCCGGAACGTTGGACCAGATGATAGAGCGCCGCGTAAATGGCGGTGGTTTTGCCGGAACCGGTCGGGCCGGTGAGCAAAATCAATCCGCTCGGCCGCGCCAGGAGTTTGATGAAAGTTTGCAGAGTCTCCTCTTCGAAGCCGAGGCTGCCAAGGTCAAAGCTGCGGTTACTGGGATCGAAAATGCGAATGACGATTTTTTCTCCGCGCACGGTTGGAAAAACGGAGATGCGTAGTTCGACGCCGCCGAGTTCGGCATTGGCCGGGGCGTGGCCTTCCTGCGGCAAATCGGTTTGATAGGAAATCAGGTTGGCCATGACTTTGAGGCGACCGGAGATTTTCTCCATGAGATCGAGCGGCAGGTGGACCAGTTCATTGAGCACCCCGTTGAGGCGGATGCGCACCACGAGCGTGCTTTCCCACGGCTCGATGTGAATGTCGCTGGCGCCGACTTTGATGGCGTCAATGAGCAGGTAATTGACCAGCGCGCCGATTTCAATGGCCTGCTGGTCGGAGACCGATTGCAGATAACGAGTCGTCTGGTTCACAGGGTGTCCCTGGTTTTCTTTGGCGAATCAACATTCGACATGTTAATGACTTTTCTGTTCATGACCAGCGGGAAATTTGACAAAGCCCGGCAATAAAAGTTTCGCAACAGGTTGCGGGCATGACGGTTGGATTTCCGGCAAGCCATGTCCGGCGCCAGCCCGGCTTCGGGGACGCCCGACCTGCGGCAACTCTAAAAAAGAAGCTCAGGAATCCATTTCGCGATTGACCCCGCGAAACGAAACCCCTACAAGGAACACGTCACACGTCGGCCACAACCAACAGGAAGCTTCCCAACAAAATATGCCTGAACGACTTCGTTGTGCGGTGATAGGAACAGGCGGGTTCGGCCTCGATCACCTCAACAGCCTGCTGCACTGTCCCCGCGCAGCGGCGGTTGCTGTCGCCGAAACAAACCCCGAACGGCTCAAGGAAGCTGCCGACCGATTCAAAATCTCACGCGCCTACGCGGATTACCATGACCTGCTCGACCAGCCGGACATTGACGCATTGACCGTCGCCGTGCCCAACCATCTGCACGCGCGGATCGCCATCGACGCTTTGCAGGCCCGCAAGCACGTATTGCTCGAAAAACCGATGGCGATGAACGCCAGGGAAGCGGCCAAAATCGTCGAGACTGCAAAGAAAATGCGACGCACGCTTATGGTCGCGCAGAATTTCCGGTTCAATCGCCATACGCAAATCGGCAAAGCGATCCTGGACCGCGGCGACCTGGGCGAAGTCTATCACGCCCGCTGTTTCTGGCTTCGCCGCAGCGGCATCCCGCGCATTGGTTCGTGGTTCACGCAGAAACAATTCTCCGGCGGCGGCTGCACGACGGACCTCGGCGTGCACATGCTCGACACCTGCCTGCATCTGCTCGGCGAGTTCGACGTGAAGTCGGTCTCGGCGCAAACCTTCGCCAAGTTCGGTCCGCGCGGCCTGGGAGAGACCGATTGGGGCAAAAGTGAAATCAATCAAAAGAAACCGTTTGACGTGGAGGATTACAGTGTTGCCTTGCTCAGGCTGAAAAGCGGGCGAACGGTCGTCCTGGAAACCAGTTGGGCCGGCCATCACCCCACCGATGCCCGCGAATATGGCGTGGACCTGGTGGGCACCGTAGCGGGATTATCGCTTTACCCCGCCCGCTTGTTTCGTCCGGGACCGAACGGATTCGAAACCATCCATTTGTCACTGCCGATCGTGTCGCACAGTGAAGACCGCATTCACCATTTCGTCAGTTGCGCGCTCGAAGGAAAGAAACCGCTGGTGGCGCCGGAGGAATCGCTTAAAGTCCAGCAATTGTTGGACGCAATCTACACCTCGGCGGCCACCGGCAAGGAAGTGAGGCTGGGTTAACGCAGGCGAGTGGCTTGCCGACGCGCTTCCGTTCGACCGGGTTTTGAATTGTTACTTTTGGAAAGACTTGTCTTCCCCATCGCAAGCCTTAGTTTTGGCTGGGATTGTGATGAAAACTTTTGCGGAACTGAATTTTCCCGGCCGGTTGATTGCCGTCGAAGGGCTCGATGGCTCGGGCAAGTCCACCCAGATTTACCTGCTCAAACGCTGGCTTGAATTGCAGGGCCTCAAGGTCTTCTTCAGCGAATGGAACTCGTCCGACCTCGTCAAGAGCGCGACCAGCAAGGGGAAAAAGCGCGAGTTGCTCACGCCCACAACGTTCAGCCTGATTCACGCGACGGACTTCGCCGACCGCTACGAACGGCAACTCGTGCCGCTGCTGCGCGCCGGCTACGTCGTGCTGTGCGACCGCTACATTTTCACCGCGTTCGCCCGTGACACGGTGCGCGGCTGCCCGCCAAAATGGGTTCGCGGTATTTACAGTTTCGCCGCGCTGCCGGACCTGACCTTTTTCTTCAAAGCGGACCTGGAAGTTTCGCTCCACCGCATTCTGGATGGCCGCCCGGAACTGAAATATTTCGAGGCTGGAATGGACCTGCGCCTGTCCAGCGACTCCTATGAAAGCTTTCGCATTTTCCAGGGGCGCATCCTCGAGCAGTACCTGGCGATGAGCACCGAATTCAACTTTCTGGTCGTTGACGCCAATCAGCGCGTTGAAGCGCAACAGTCGCTCGTGCGCCAGTTGATGTCGGCCCGGATTGATTTGTCCAAATACGTTCTGCCGAAATGATGAAAAGTCGCATGGGAACGACCAGACGCGGCCCCGCCTTACCGCCCCAACCCATCGCCAGCCGTAGCGTGATGGTGCCCAAACCGACCCCCAAACGCTTCTACGGCCACGGTATCCCGGGCGTGGACCTGGAGAAACTGTTCGGAAAACTCATCGTGATCGAAGGCGCAGACGGCTCCGGTCGCTCGACCCAGATCGCGCGGCTGGTGCAATGGCTCGAAGGCTGCGGGCACGCCACGGTGCAGGTCGGCCTGAAACGCTCCACGCTGGTGAGCGAGGAACTGGAACGTGCGAAGCAAGGGAACATTCTCAGCCATATCACGATGAGTTTGTTCTACGCCACCGACTTCGCCGACCAGTTGGAAAACATTATTTTGCCGGCTCTCAAAGCGGGCTTCATGGTGCTGGCTGACCGCTACATTTACACGCTCATGGTGCGCGACCTGGTGCGCGGCATGGACGAAGCGTGGTTGAAAAATGTTTACGGCATTGCGCTGGTGCCCGACGCTGTCTTTTACCTCAACGTCGCGCCGGAACAGCTCGTGCAACGAAACTTTCAGAAAAATCACACGCTCGATTACTGGGAAAGCGGCATGGACGTCGGCCTCTCGCGCGACATGTTCGACTGTTTTCTCCAGTACCAGGCGCTGGTCGAAAAACAATTTCGCCGGTTGCAATCCACTTACGGGTTCACCATCGTCAGCGGCGAG